>JAFWWX010000212.1 GCA_017517985.1 Clostridia bacterium
GGTGTGGTGAACAATATTTAAATTAAAGTTTCTGTTTACTGAACACTTAAAACAAAGCCATCGGCATTGAACCGATGGCTTCATATTTTATATGTACTCTTTTGATTCTATTTCTTATCCTTTATTTTCTCGATTAAGCCTTTGACCGAGAAGTCATATCCACCCGAAACACTCTTTGCTTTAACGATAGAATACCCGTCACTCCTGCCAAGCTCTTTGGCAGAGATTTTTTCAATTTTTTCTATAAGCTTAGCGAAGGTTTCAGTTTGCTCTGTCATAAGGTCAATGTCAAACTTTTCCATTTCGTGACTGTCACTTACCACACAAAGATAATAAGGTGCAGGGCAAAGACTGATTTCAGGGACACCCATAGTAAAGAAGTTCTGTCCCTCTCCGAAATGAAGAGCATTATGACCTCGGAGAGTAATAGTACGTATGATTTCCCTGTCCTTTACGGTATCTATATAAAGCTTATCCATAAACTTGTTGCCTGTGTAGACAAGATCAATTTCAGACTTACCCGTGTATTTGTATTCACCGTCAACGTCTCTCCATTCCATACATCCGAGATGCTCGATAGTAAGGTCAGCGACAGTCTTCATATGCTCACCCTTGCCGTCCCAAAGCTCTCTGTGCATAGCAAGCCAACGTGAAGCAGCCTGAAAAGCACCTGTTCTTCTATCCTCAAAATGAGGCAGACGGAAATGACCTGTGGTGAATACAAAGATATGATTTCTTTCAAGTTCCATATCCTTCATACTTCTCATAAGCTCTAAAAGAGCAATAGGACCATTCTCCTCCACACAATTAGTGCCATCGGTATGAGTATTTACAACCACATTTTCTTTCTGATTCTTACCCTTGAGAATACAGTAAAAGGTTTCGGTGAAGGCATTTTCTTCGATTTCTGCTTCAAGAACAAATTTTGCCTTTTTATGTGATTTGGCTGCTTCGATTAGCTTTTCGCCCTCAGCTTCGTTAACCCAAAGCATAGGTATATTCTGATAATCCATAATGAAAGAAAGATACTGTCCCTCAATCATATCCTTATGAAGACCCTTCCACACAAGAATAACTGCTTTAGCCTTGGTTAACTTTGAAATAATACCGTAAAAGCACTGCACAAAGCTTGTGATAACCGGTCCCTCGTATTTCTTTTCTAGTACTACGTCCTCAGGAAAACTTGAACGCTTATCGAAAGCAATTTCGCTGGGAAGGAAGTTTATGTTTGAAATATTGAAAACTGCGATTTTGCCTGCAGTTTTAGGCACATCCTTAATGCTTTTTACATATACAAGCTCTTCTGTTATTCCATAGGCCGATGTCTTACCTGAATAGGGATAAGCTGAAGAAACCGGAATATTTATCTTTTCGTCACCATCAAGAATTTCGATAGATGAATTCTGTTCTTCCCAGCGAGTGAAATAGAATGGATCACTGAATATGGGAATATCCATTTCTGCGATTTCATCTTTAAGCCACTTTATAAAATCATTGTGACCCTTACTACCCGTAAGTCTTGTGCCAAAGGAATTCATTATGTTCATACCTTCAAGCAGTCTTTCTTTTGAGATGTTAAAATTCATGCTTATTACTCCTTTTACTTACAATTTTCTATTATATTAAATTATATTAATTCTCTCAGCTTATCAAGGAAAGCCTCTTCGCCGAAAGTGTTAATCTTAAAGAACATTGCCTGACTACCGCCGGTTGTGATAGCAGACAAGTGAATAGCATCATTTCCATTCTGAAAAAGTGTAACACTCAAACTGACACGGTTACCGCCTGAATAGCTGTAACGCTCAAAAACACGAACACTGCATCGTGCATCACCACTATAAAAATCACTTGCTTCTTCAAGAGAAGCAGACATACTGCCGTTGAGTATTCCCTGCTCAATTTTACTAAGCAACTGATTAAAATTACCGTTAAGGGTCTGTTCTAACTTTGCCATAGTTATTCCTCCTTAAATGAAATTTTCAATAATATAAAGCTTATTCAATTCGTTGTCCCACAAAAATATGATTTCACTGTTGTCATCTTTAGATTTACTCCAAGAACAACATTTTTCATAATCAGGTCTTTCTTCTGCAGAAACATCAATTTCATCAAGCCAAGCTTCTGCAGCTTCACGGGTTGTCGGATAGAAATTAGTTTTATGTTCGTTGGGGGTCCAAGCAAACATTAAATCTATGTAGTCCTCATACTTGTATGAAAAAATATGATATCGAACACCGTCACCGTGAAAACTTGCACCCGAATCCTTTTCATAAGTTTCGGTTAATACTGCCTTTATAGGAAGTGATACATCCCAATTTGATTTTATTGTAGATGCATAGGACGGAAATAATTTTAAAATGCTAAGCACAGCAATAAGAATTATGCAAGCGACTACGGTTATTATAGCTTTCTTTTTCATATTATCACACTCCGTTTGCTCCTTAAAAACAGTTCGACTTATAACAATTCAACTTCTATATCTTCCATCATCTTTTCACGGAACACAATTTTCCATTCAATATCATCTGCGTGTTCAAATCTCAAAGCAGATAAAGCTCTGTGCTGTTCTGAATTTTGTCCGCCCGAAATAAAAACTGCTGTCGGACCGTCTGCACCACCGATAATTGTAATAGCACAAGCATCATAATTTGCTTGCGGCTCAAACTGATTACGAGGTTTTCTTTTAGGCTGTTCATTCTGAAGACAATCACGAACTCGGAAATTTCTTCCCGGCAGTTCAGGCTCCAATGTGTAAGTCATAGCAGTATGAAGTGTGGGGAATTCATATTCCTCATGCTGAAAACCTTGACGTGGAAACTCTTGTTTCTCATAACCGAGCACGGTTAATTTATGTTCAGTACCATGAATTGGATGAACAAAAGAAATCTCATCGCCAACAGAAGGATTTTTGAAATGAACACCCTGAATTGTAACGGGTTCTCGTTCTATCTTTAAGCTGATAGATTTGATTTCGGGCTTTCTTTTTGATGACCAAGGAAAAGACCAACGATGAAAAGACCAAACCTTTGTTTCATCCAAGCCGTAATGTCTGATTATCTCTTTGGACTCGCTTTCGTTTCTGACACCGTCAGGCAGACAAGCTTGGGGAAGCCATTGAACAGAGTTACCGTGTTTAGCAATAACGGGTTTTCCGTTAACCTGTAAATGCGTTCTGAAATTTACATCAATCGGATTTTCCTGCTCAATTTGTTCACGGAGCTCATTGCTTATATTTTCATCTTTTGAAAGAACGGGATACCACTTGTCAATAAAAGCTTTTTCCTTTTCGGGTTGTATTTCAATACAGAAATCAACAACCAAGCCTTTTGAACAAGAGTAAACTACGGGAATGTGCCATATCTCATCGCCCCAAGAAAAAGTCTTGTTTATTGCTATTTCTTCTCCCTGTTTACCTTTTGCATTTCGATTCCAAAAACCGTGTTCAAAATATACCGCCCATTCTGTCGGCACTTCGGGAGCTGCCGCATTCATTTCGGGGTCGAAATAATCTTCGGTGTACGGAATTTGAGATAAATCGAATTCAGCCTGCAATTCTTTAACATAAGAAAATGAATCAACAATAGGCTCAAGAGAGTATTTATTCTTTATTTCATCCAATACTGCCTGTTGCTTTTTTGTTTTGGGACAGTCTATAAGAAACGCTTTATATTGCTCTTCATCCCAAGCGTAGCATTGCTCCAAGGCTGCAATATCACCGCAATGTAACAACAGTCGGAGTAAATCTTCAAAGCTTCGTGCGATAGGATGCACACAGTCACCGAAATTCATCGGACTTACAGCAAAGATTATTTCACCAAACTGCGGAATAGTGCAGTAATGTATGCCGTCAATACCTGATGAAGCAATTATTTGAGCCTTTTTCGGTGTGCAATAATAAAGCTCAAAATCTCCATTCATATCAAAGCCTAAATGCGATAAATCAATTTTCGTTTTCTTAAATGATTTTATATCCATAAGTTTATATCTCTTTTTCAAAAATTAAGTCAAGTTCTTGCGTGTGACCTGTACCACGTTGTTTTGTGGGGATATAACCAACATATCTCCAACCTTGTTCGGCTTTTTTATTTATAATTGAACGATAATCTTCAATAGAATAAATATTACCTGAGCCTAAACCCCAACCGCCGAAATCACAACTGACAGTTTCATATTCGTATTTATACATAGAATCACGCTCCTTTAGTATTAATGAAAAAATATGCTCTCATATAAAAATTATATCATATCTGTATCTTAAATTTCAATAC
>JAFWWX010000213.1 GCA_017517985.1 Clostridia bacterium
ATTACATAGAAGTTACAAAATCCAATATAGATATGGTTCCTCTTCGATATATCAGAAAGCAGACCCTTACCGGCTGTGAAAGATATATCACTCAGGAACTTAAAGACATGGAAACAAAGGTACTTGGAGCACAGGACAAAATTGTCGCTCTTGAATATGAGCTTTTCGTAAAGCTCTGCTCCTTTATTTCATCAAATGTTGTAAGGCTTCAGAAAACCGCAGCACTTCTTGCAAAGCTTGATGCTTATGTTTCTCTTGCCGATGTTGCAAGTAAAAACAACTACGTCTGCCCTGAGGTTGACTACTCTGATAAGCTTGATATAAAGGGCGGAAGACATCCTGTTGTAGAAAAATATATGTCCGGAAATCAGATGTTCGTTCCCAATGACGCATATCTTGACGAAAATCGCAGAATTATGCTTATAACAGGACCTAATATGGCGGGTAAATCTACATATATGAGGCAAAATGCACTTATTGTCATTATGGCACAGATTGGCTCTTTTGTCCCCTGTGAAAGTGCAAGAATAGGTATTGTGGACAAAGTATTTACAAGAGTCGGAGCAAGCGATGACCTTGCTTCCGGTCAGTCAACCTTTATGCTCGAAATGAACGAGGTTGCATACATTCTTGCCAATGCCACAAAAAAAAGCTTTATTATATATGACGAAATAGGCAGAGGTACCTCTACCTATGACGGTATGAGTATAGCAAGAGCAATTGCAGAATACACAGCAGGCAAAAAAATCGGTGCAAAGACTATGTTTGCAACACACTACCACGAGCTTTGCGAGCTATCCAAAACCTTCCCCTGTATTGTAAATTATTCAATCGCCGCAAAAAAACGAGGCGATGAGCTTATATTCCTGCGAAAGATAGTCGAGGGTGCGGCAGACGACAGCTACGGTATTGAGGTTGCAAAGCTTGCAGGAGTACCAAGCGATGTTATCAAGCGTGCAAAGGAAATACTTGAAAGCCTTGAAAACGGCGTCTGAGTACCTCTTGGCAAGGGAGCGAAAAAGCAAGAGGCAGAATTTACCCTCTCCTTTGACGACCTTGCAAAAGACAAGATATTCAGCATAGTAAAGCACACCGACCTTGACACCCTCTCGCCTATTGAAGCACTTCAAAAGCTGTATGAACTTAAAAAATATACAACCTAAAATAAAAATGTAAAATAAAAAATTATTATGATTTATAGAAAACGGAAAGGCAGGTGAAACAATGGGAATAATCAATGTCCTTGACAAGCACACGGCTAATCTTATTGCGGCAGGTGAAGTTGTTGAGCGTCCCTCAAGTGCCATAAAAGAACTGCTTGAAAATAGCGCCGATGCAGGTGCAACTCAAATAACTGTTGAAATCAAGAACGGCGGAACAACATATATACGAGTCAGCGACAACGGCAGCGGAATATCGGCAGAGGATGTACCGGTATGTATTCTCCGTCACGCAACAAGTAAAATAAGAACGAAAGACGACCTTGCGGCAATTTCCACTCTTGGCTTCAGAGGTGAGGCTCTTGCGGCAATTGCAGCCGTGACAAGACTTCGCATAATAACAAAGCGGAAAGATGACCAGGTCGGCACATACTTTGCCACAGACTTTGGCGAAAAAAAGGAAATATCCGAGACCGGCTGCCCTGTCGGGACAACCATTATTGCTGAAAATCTATTTGAGAATGTCCCTGCCAGAAGAAAATTTTTACGAAAAGACGTTTCGGAGGCGAAAGCTGTTGGTGCAATCGCTGAAAAGTTTGCTCTGTCAAAACCTCATATTGCACTGACATTTATTTCCGACGGTGTTGTAAGGCTTAAAACGCCCGGCGACGGAAATTTGAAAAGCTGTATTTATGCAACACTCGGCAAGGAATTTACCGATAATATGCTCTCAGTAAATTACACCCTTGGCGGTATTGAGATTAGCGGTTATATCGGAAAACCCCAGATTGCAAGACCCAACAGAAATTTTCAGAATTTCTTTATAAATGAAAGATACATAAAGTCCGGCACCATGACGGCAGGTCTTGAGGAGGGCTTCAAAAGCTTCTGCCCGATAGGTAAATTCCCCGCCTGCGTACTGTTTATGAAAATTGATTTTTCACAGGTTGATATAAATATACATCCGGCAAAGCTTGAAGTGAAATTCACCGGAGAGCGTCAGGTGTTTGAAACAATAATGTATGCTGTGAGAAATGCTCTTTCAAGGGGTATGGACTCCTTTGCACCGACAGATACCCGAAATTTTATTGACGATACAGAGAGAAGAGCTCCGGATATAACCATTAACAACTCCGGCAGGGGCAACGACACATTTATCGAGGCTTTCCCCAAGCCCCCGGAGATTATACGGAACAAGGGTACAGTTTCAGTTCCGTATCCCGAAAGCATAGAAAAAATTTACGGCAAAGATTCTGACGCCTTTATAAAAGCAGAGAAGTCAAATCACAACATTCCGGACTATGCCAAGATAGCAGATACGGAAAAGAGAACCGAAAAAGCACCTGATGAGCAAAAGGCTGAATCTGATAAAAAAGAACCCGCTCTTGAATTTGTGCAGGTAAAATATGAGGATATTCCGGGGCTTCGCACCTTTGACAAGCCTACACCGCCTTCAAGTCTTGAAAAAAGAGCTATGGAGGTTCTGGGGATAAAGGATATTTCGGAATTTATACGAACTCCTGATGAAACAACAGAGAAAGAAGTGGAAGTAGCGCAGACAGAACAGAAAAATAACTATACTGCCGAAGAAATTTCCCTTTTTGAGAGTATACCCAAAAAGGCCTCTGACGCCTACGATGTTCCTTTCCGTGAAAGTACTGACACTGATACGGCAAAGGAGCTTATGGAAAGAGTTTCACAAGGTATAACTGTTATAGGTGAAGCTTTCAACTCTTATATCATAGTTCAACGCGACACTACGCTGTACCTGATTGACAAGCACGCCGCACACGAAAGAATAATATACGAATCTCTTAAAAAAGGAAAAAAGGAAGGCGGAGCACAGCTTCTGCTTATGCCTCTTACGGTAAATGTTGCGGCGGAAGAATCGGTAGCTCTTTCTGAAAACGGGGA
>JAFWWX010000214.1 GCA_017517985.1 Clostridia bacterium
ACCAAAGGCGATACAACCGCCGACTACGATACATATAACACCATTATGAAAGACAAGGAATGGTTACTCAGCTACGATTGTCCGCTTCGCTTTATCTTCTCTCACTCTGCTCTTAAAGAGGGTTGGGATAATCCGAATGTCTTTCAGATTTGTACCCTTATCGACCAAAAGAATACCTTTACCTGCAGACAGAAGGTTGGTAGAGGTTTAAGACTTTGTGTTGACCAAACGGGCGAAAGAATTGAAGATAAGAATATTAACATTCTTCATGTAATGGCAAACGAAAGCTTTGCTGAATTTGCAGAAACTCTGCAAAAAGAAATTGAAACAGAAACCGGAGTTAAGTTCGGTACACTTCAAATCAGTCTGTTCAGCGGTCTTACATATACAGAAACTAAAACTGTTGAAAAAACTATTACTAAAGAGCAGGCACAGACAGTTGTTGAAGCATTAAAGACAAGCGGAGCCGTAACAAGTGATGGTAAAGTTGATGTTCAGAAAGCTACAACCGAAGTTATCGTACCTAAAGAGCTTGAAGCCGTTAAGTCAGAAGTTATTAAGGTTATCGAAAAGAGCGAAACTGTTGATGTTGAAGAAATTGCAGGAACCTCTTACACCGAAGAAGTTGAAGAAGAAAAGACAGTTACCTATGACGATGCAAAGGAACTGATAACACACTTTGAAGATAAAGGCTATGTATCAAAATCAGGAAAGATTAAAGATACAATGAAAGAAGCTCTCTTAAACGGAACTCTTGACCTTCCGAAGAAATTTGAAGCAGCAAGAGAAAGACTTGAAAGCATCGTTAAGAAAGCCGACAACAGAGTGCCTATCCGTGACGATTCTAAAGAGGTTATTGTCCGTCTTAACAAGCAGGTAATGCTTTCTCCTGAATTTATGGAATTATGGGGTAAAATCAAGCAGAAAACCGCTTACAGAGTGGTTATTGATACACCAAAGCTTGTTGAGAACTGTGTAAAGGAATTAAAGGCTATGCCGCAAATTCCAAAAGCAAGACTTATTTCTAAAACTGCTGATATTGATATTCAGAACGCAGGTGTCAACTATGTTGAAACAGAGTTCAGAACAACCGACTTGGAAGATACATATACATCACTTCCTTATATTCTCGGTATTATCAGCGAAGAAACTTTGATTAAGAAATCAACTGTTGCTGAAATCATTATGAAAAGCGGCAGAGCACAAGACTTCTTAAACAATCCGCAGAGCTTTATGGAACAATGCCTGCAGATTATCAAAAACAACCGTCACGCACTTGCTATTGACGGAATTAAATATGTGAAGCTTGACGGAAAAGAATACTATGCACAAGAAATCTTTGATTCAAGTGAGCTTGTAGCAAACCTTGATAAGAACGCAGTTAAGGTTGAACATAGTGTCTATGACCATATTATCTATGACAGTTCAACTGTTGAAAAGCCTTTTGCACTTGCACTTGACAACGATCCTGATGTAAAGATGTTCTTCAAAATTCCTGACAGATTCAAAATTGACACACCAATCGGAACATATAACCCGGATTGGGCGGTACTTTGGGAAAAGAACGGTGAGCAAAAATTGTATTTCATCCTCGAAACCAAAGGCTCCACAAGTCTGTTCGACTTAAGAACTCCCGAACAGCTTAAAATCCATTGCGGCATGGAGCATTTTAAGGCCCTCGATAATGGTGTTGAGATGCACATTGCGAAAGATTGGGAGAAATTTAAAATAAATCAATAGAATGCTTATGTTTGTAATTAGAATAAAATCCAAAATTGCAGCTTGCAAAGTTTCTGCCTTGAAAGTTGGTAAAACTTTTAAAGATTTACTTAAATTAAATTTATTAGGGAGTGAGCACATGGCTCACTCCTTTTTTGCATACGCATATCAAAATATGATACACATTAACCAAAGATAAGCTCTTTTAGAAAACCTTCG
>JAFWWX010000215.1 GCA_017517985.1 Clostridia bacterium
CCTACAATAATTACAATTCCTATAAAAAGGAAAATAGTGTTGATATAATCGCCTATGCTCATAACATCACTCCATTCGGTTTTCGTTTGCTGAAAGTATATCATATAATGATATAAATTTTATTTTTATTGCATAAAATGCACCTTTCTTTGTAAAATCGGCAAAAAAATAAATGCCGAACCTGAAGTTCGGCACTTATCTCATTAACAATTAAATATTACGAAGGATAATACAAATTTATTATCTGATTGGTCTATTTTAAGTACATGGTTATATTTTGAAAGAGCTTGCTTGATGTTTTCAAGCCCAAATCCGTGATTCACTTTATCGGCTTTTGTTGTCTGTAAGTCTGATGTGCTTGTCAATGCAGTATTTGTGATTTTACAAATCAACTGACAATCATCATAGATTGCAGAAACATTTATCAATTTATGATTTTCAAGTTTCTCGCAGGCCTCAATAGCATTGTCAAGGCTATTTCCAAAAATCACACATAAATCAACTGCATCAATATTAAGCTTTTCAGGTATTTGAATTTGTATAATGAATTCGATATTTTTGCTCTCTGCCAATGCTTTCTTTGTGCTTATGATAGCATCAAAAGCGGTATTTCCGGTGTCAACAATCTCGGTATGTTCTAAACTATCATTTATGTTCTCTATGTATGTCAAACCGTCTTCAATTTGTTGATTAGTGAAAAAACCTTTAAGAGCAGTAAAGTGATGGGAAATATCGTGCCTAAACTTCTTTATCTGCTTTTGCATAACAAGAATTTCATCAATATGCTTTGATTGCGAATTGATTTGTTGCTCATACTGTTGTTTTTGTATTTCCAATCTAAATGCTCGTTCATATTCTTTGTTTATAATCATAAAGAAATAATATGTCATAATATTAGCAAGTAGAATACAACTAATACCGATTGATATATATAATTTAAACCTTTCATCAATCAATACCACTTTCATTAAGCAGGCTAAAGCAATGATTGATGTCGATGGAATAATTACAAGCATAAACATATTCATTTTATTCGTAGTAATATTATGTTTGTATCGCAGGATAATTCGTGTTGCATAGAATAATATAATTTTAGTAATTATAACAACAACTCTTGAAGTGTTAAATACACTTATTATATCATAAGGTGTACATCCTAAAATATTGCACACAAATAGGTTTGTTAAATATGCAATTACTAAAACGATAACATGAGTTATAAATGCCATCCATACTTTTAGCAGAATACTTCCCTTTAAAAAAAGCAATGCATACAAAAAATTAATTACAATCGGAATATATGCACCGACACTTTCAAATTCAGTTATGTAATTCATTATACATAACTGAGCAAATGCTGTGAACCAACCTAAAACAAAGCCAATTTTTTTAGTTTTACCGCTATATTTGCTTCCCAAATATTTTGTCAAAAAGTCAAATATAATAAATGTTTCTAATAAGTTAATGCCAATTTCAAATACAAATTCAATCATAAAATCAATCTCACTTATTAAAGATAATAAACGATAAAATAAATTCTTTGTCGGTTTGGTCTATTTTAAGCACATGATTATATTTTAAGAGTGCTTGCTTTATATTTTCAAGACCAAACCCGTGATTTTCTTTATCGGATTTTGTTGTTTTCATTGTAAGTTTTTTACCCTTGCTTATGGAGTTAGAAACTTTGCAAAGGATAGCATCTTCTTCAAAAATGACAGAGAGCTTTATGTGCTTTTTGTCATTTTTGATTCTTTCACAAGCTTCGATAGCGTTATCAAGGCTATTGCCAAATATAATACATATATCCGTAGCATCAATAGGCATTTTTTCAGGAATTTGTACTGTCGATTCAAATTCAATATGCTTTTCTTCAGCCAATGCTTTTTTTGTGCTCAATATTGCATCTAATGCAACATTTCCGGTATCAATCGTTTCGCTTGATATAAGGTTTTTACTCATTTCATCTATGTATTGGATTCCGCCTTCATAGTCATTTCTTTGAAAATATCCCCTCAAAGCAACCCAATGATTTTTTATATCGTGACGAAAACCTTTTATCTGATTTTGCATAACAAGAATATCATCAAGATGTTTTGTCTGAGATTTTATCTGCTCTTTATATAGTTGTTCTCGATTTTCATATTCAGATTGCTTTGAAATATGTTCATACAAATACATAGAAGCAAATGCACTTGCGATAAGACCAATGCAAGTAAACAAAGCAACATTAAATATAAATGGTTCATTTATATTATACATGAGTCTGAAAAGAACAAATGCTGTTGTTATGGCAGGTGCAAACACAACAACCAAAAGAAGCCAATATGAGGTTTGAATAAATAATTTTTGATTTTTATATCTTAATCTTACAAAGTAAGTAACAAGCAAAAATACAAATTTAGAAGATAATGCGCCGGCGATCCAAAGCAGCTCATTATCAATCAGTTCAGATGCAGGAACACCAAAAACAAGACCTAAAACATATAAAACCAACAACTCGCAACATCCATTTAGAGTTATACCTATTATGGGAATCAACACCTTGATTTTTATGCTGCCTTTAAATAACAGAGAAAAGAGAAATGCAACGAAATACATAATCAATGTATTTTGCAAAGTTCCAAAGTAAAAATAAAAACTTATGTCAATTGTAACTGCAAGCACCAAATAGCCAACAAAATATAGATATTTGGGGAGTTCTTCCTTTTTTTGCATAAAAGCATCCAATATCATATAAAAACAAGCTGATTCTATAAAACCTGTTAATAATTCAACTATCGTAAGCGTCATATCCTATATTTCCTCTCTTTAAAGTTGATAAAAGCAGTAGCAACCTGCTTTTTGAATGTTCTGCTGATTGGTATAACCTTATCCGCATCATAAAGAACAAGTTCCGTTTCTTTGATTTCTCGGATATGATTGAGATTGATAACAAAAGACTTATGTACTTGAATAAACATAGTCTTATCTATGCTTTCAATAAGCTCTGCCATTGTCTTACAAATTTTATGTACTTTATCTTTTGTGTGAATATGAATATAGTGAGCCTGACATTCAAAGTAAAGTATATCTTCGCAAAAAAGTCTGATTTTGTTTCTGTTCTCAGTAAATACAAAAGTAGTGCGTTCTTCCGAGAGTTTCTTTACTATATCGGCAAATACTTTGTCAAAGTCAGCATTTGATACGGGTTTTACTAAAAATCTAAACGGAGAACACTCAAAGCAATCCTGCATATACTTTGTATGGCTTGTCACAAAAACGATAATAACATGCTTATCCATTTTTCTGATAATATTGGCAGTTTCAATACCATTTAAGATGTTCATTTCCATGTCAAGAAAAATCACATCATAGTTGCCTTCGCCCATATTATACATCTTCACTAATTCTTCACCGCTATAAAAGGCATCACAACTGACTTCGGGTTCGTTTTTGTCTAAAATATATTTCTCAAGAATATTTATGTATTCTTGGTTATCATCACATATTGCAATGTTCAACTCCAATCAACCTCCTTTAGTCAAACTAAAAAAATCTTAAAGTATAGTATATCATATAACAATGTATTCTCTGTGTTTTTTGCATAAAACGACACTTTATTTGCAAAACTTGTAATTAATACAAATATTATATCATACATAGCCGCTATTTTCAATTTTAAAAAACGCCATCCTTCTGCCATCTCCCTTAAATTGAACACAAAAACCTCCGGACAGATATCCGAAGGTTTTGCATTTTTATTTTATATATACAGCCGGATCAACATACTCACCATCAACCATTACTTCAAAATGAAGATGAGCGCCGGTCGCATTTCCTGTCTTTCCTACTGTGCCTATGAGTTGCTTTGGTCCAACCTTTTGACCCATTTTAACATTGGTCGTTGCAAGTTGAGCATACACTGTTTTTATACTTCCGCTTTCAACTACAATATAATTACCTTTTTCGGAGTCAAAATCAACTTCTGTTACTGTTCCCGATATAGAAGACACAACATCTGTTCCCTCAGGAGCTTTAATATCAATACCATTGTGTTCCTTGATTTCTTTTGTGATAGGATGTTCTCTCTTACCGAAGTTCCTTGATATTTGACCGTCAACAGGATTGTTCACTAGGTCTGCATCTGTTTCAGCTTCTTCCAAATGTGGCTTTTGAGATTGAATAGGACTACTTGATTCTGAGTTTGGAACAAGTATGGGTTCGCTCACTGCTGAAACAACTTCTCCACTTTTTATATCGTAAAACACAATTCCAGTCTCATCAGCATTTAGAGTTCCGTCTATTATACAGAATTCTATATTTGACTTCATCTTATCAAGAAGCTTTATATCGTTCATTAAGTTTGAAATAGGATAATTTGTTTCCATATTTTCAGCAAGTATTTTGAAGATGTCCGGTAACTTATTAATAAATTCCTTATTTAGTTTTTGACTTATAAACTCAGATATAAACTGTTGCCCAACTTCAATCCTTGTCATATCTCCTTGAGCATATCCGGTTCCGTCATTTGAGCGTCTAAACTGTAGCAAACCGCATACTGCATCGCCACTCAGAACTTGTCTTCCTTGTTTAAGTTTTATATGTAAGTTCTTATGCGGATCATCGTATTCCATATCCATTGGAACATCAAGTTCAATTCCGCCGACACTATCCACAATCTCCTTCACTGCAGAAAGATTTAATTTTGCATAATAAGTAACCGGAACAGACAATGTATCTCTAACTGCATCAATTACTTTTTGATTTCCGTTTTCACTATTAAGGACTTCAGTTAATTTAACTTTCCTATCGAATTCTTTTGAAATAAATGCTGTATCTCTTGGAATTGACGTTCCTGTTACATTACCATCCTTAAATGATAAAAGCATAATTGTGTCTGCTCTGTTGTTTTCATCAACACCTAATATAAGAAAATTAAAGTTGTCATTTTCTCTTGCATCAGTATTTACGGCCAACAACTTATTTTCGTATTCATTAATAAATTTACCGTTTATCAATCCACTTGCCAAAACTGTACCGCATAATACCACAAGTGCAAGTACAATAGATATAATAACTGTTTTCCTACTGAATTTCACTTTGTTCTTAATCATTGTAAACCTCCTTTTGAGTGTTTTTTTATCACTTGTCATTCCTGTTGTCAAAGCAACCTTCTTCCGTCTGCCTGTAGCTAGCAATGTAAGTATTGTATCAATGTAATTTGTTTCTTGTTCTTCAGACATATCTTTTACAACCTCTAAATCACACGAAATCTCACATTCTATGTCAGCCTGTTTTGAAATGTAGTATACGATGGGATTGAACCAGTGAATACACTTCACCATGCTGATGAACCATTTATACATAATGTCTTTGCGTTTAAAATGTGTTGTCTCATGTGCCAAAACATTATTGAGTTGTTCCGGATTCATTTCTATCGCAGGTAACAATAGTGTTGGTCTAAATACACCTATCATCAGAGGCGATGATATCTCCTCGCTCGTTCTGGTTGTAATGGCTCTATCAGTATATTTCAAAAGTTCAGGGCAAGATATAATGCTTGATCTTCTGCGCAGATTAAACAGGAAAAGAATATATCCGATAATCTTATATACAAATGTCAAAATCATACCTATAAACCATACAAATGCTAAACCATATACTTTACTTTGAGCATATTCACTTATTGCAGCTATTTTGCTATTTGAATGATCCTCTTCTCTGACATCTACGAATGTCTCCTGCTCGCCCATTTGAATTGGATTATAAATTATAGTTTCATTCTGTGCGACTCCAACCATTTCCGAGTTAGGCACTACCGGTGTCTGTTCCGGAATTGAGATTCTAATTGGAAGAATCATTGAAACTAATACAACAAGCCACATATAATAATGCCAGCCGCTTGAGAAAGTCTTTCTTGTAATCGGCCTCATTATAGTCAAAAGTAACGTAGCTGCAGTTCCTATTAGAGAGGTGATCAGAATTGCCTTAAATATGTACACCAGCATTTCTTATACCTCCTTATCAACAAAGATAGACCTCAGTTCCTTTAGCTCTTCATCAGAGATTGACTGCTCCTCAAAAAGAGAAACAGCGAAATCTTTTATGGAACCTCCGTATAAACTTGATATTAAATTCTTGGTTTGAGACTTACGGTAATCCTTTTGGGATATGAGCGGTGTATAATAATAAAGCTTGCCTTGTTTTTTTGCAGATAATGCTCCCTTTTCAACAAGACGTGTCAAAAATGTACCTATCGTTGTTTTTTTCCATCCCTTGTTCTCGAAAGCTTCAACGATATCAAGAGAAGTAATTGGTCTGTTTTCATTCCATATTACCTTCATCACCTCAAGTTCTGCATCAGAGATGTTTATATTTCTTTGCGCCATAGAAATACCTCCAAAATTTTATACTACAAATGTAGTTTATATTTATATACTACACTTGTAGTTTGAATTTGTCAATACTTTTTCAAAAATTTGCAAAAAAATTTCCTGCCCTCACCATGAGAGCAGGAACAATTGCTTAGATTTTAACTATCCATGTTTTTTATATACTCTTCTATTATTTCTATGCTAATGTTTTTTATTTTGTCTCTTGCACCACCATGTCGGGTTATGTAATCATCTCTTCCCGTTTTGATATAGCCTGTGAGCTGTGCAACAGGATCATAGCCTTTTTCCTCTAAAAGTTTGATAATTTCTTCTAATGCAGCATTCAATTGTTATTTACCTCTTTCTCAAAAATTAGATCAATTTCCTGTGTATGGCCTGTTCCTCTTTGCTTAGTGGGAATACATCCAATATAACGCCATCCATCTTCAGCTCTTCTATCTATTATTGAACGGTAGTCGTCAATGCTGTATATATTACCGGAGCCAAATCCCCAGCCACCTAATTCGCATCTAACCGTTTCGTATTCGTATTTATACATTGCAATTCCTCCAATACTATTTATTTCTTAATCTTCTGCAATACTGTGTGCAGAGTTTATCGGTACATTCAGAACATCTGAGAGCCATATTGCTATTCTCCCAAAATCTTTCGGGATATGTGAACACACATATTTCCCAAACAAGCCATATCAGAAATGAAAATATAACAAGTGACCAGGAATAAAAGCTATTGATGGATACTATTGGAAGGAACATCATCGGGTGATCCCAATTGAATATTCTGCATGTAGTGCAACACCTATTTTTCATTATCAGCCTGAAAGGACACCATATAAGCACACATATCAGGTCACATACATAAAAGAATGTTGCTGTCAGAATCATCATACCTGTATCAATCACACCGTTTACATGTAATATGCTTAATGCGATTGTCAGTACAATCCATATCACCATAACCTTGTATGCAGATGCAGTTGTGTCTTTGATATACTGCTTTAGATTCTTATAGTTTATCTTCTCTTTTATCGGTCTGAACAGCGACTCAAACACTTTTTGCGAACCAATAGAGATATGTGCCTTTACAGGAATAAGCTGCAAAACCATATCCCACATCCATATTATCCATAAGAGATGCAAAGGAGAAAACTCATTAAAGAAATTCCAGCCATCCGCTATATTATATTTTTCTTTGTCAAATATGTAAATCAATATCGCAATAAGGAATATGATAATTCTGCCGATTAGCCGCAGAAAATATATTCCTCTTGTTTTCGATATACGCTCATTACCTTGTTGCATTGGTTATATGCTCTCCGTTTCGTTAAATTGATTTCCCTCTATTGCAAAGATGTCATCTATCGGAATTTCTATTCCGTCATCCATAACAACGTCTTTTTCATATTCTCTTACCTTAATCACGATACCCTTCTTGGTTACATACGCACCGCCGGATTTCTTTTTATCAGGTACGAAATATGTTATGCTGACTTCCTCATCATCTTCTGAATTGTTAAGAAACATAAGTTTATCATTTAACTCTGCCTTTTGATATTCGTCAAGTTCCACCTTGCTGTCGGTAAGTCTTGCTGTCTCTTCAACCTCTTCATCAAATCCTGTTAAGGCTGCAAAAGGAGCAAATTGAGCAGCACGAAGTATTTCATCCGGAAAATCTTTTTCAATTTCCGGATTTGGATACGGCATATTTAATATATCATTGTATTGAAACTCGCTCATTTTGCAACTCCTCTTTCGATAAAACCTCTAATTTTCTACACTTGTTATGTTTTTTCAATTTCCAATCTATTTCCTTTAAACTTTGTTTTAATTCTTCGAATCTATCTTTATTAATTTTTACAGTTTTGAAGGAATATGGAACTTCCGACTCACTAATATTAATCTCTCTTAATTTTTTACCGTTAAAATAATATCTCCACAAGATCCCATTAGTGTGTATCAAATGAGCTACATTCTTTTTTTGTTTTGATACTTGCACATCGGATTTTTCTAACGCAACTCCAGCCGCCTTTACTTCAACAAATCCATATACCATACCGATATCTTCTTTTGCAAAAATGAAATCTGTTGAAAGAATTGCTATATCAGATATACCACCCTCAGTGTTTAATCTATTATCCTTTCTTTTCCAAATACGATTGATATCGACGAGTGAATATTCATCATCATTAACTACTGAATCCAATAAATTATATACAAGTATTTCTATCCCGGCTTCTATAGGGCACTTCTGGATTACATCATTTAATTTTCGTTGATAATATTCACATTTCATTATAATCACCCTTCTCTTGATTGCCTATGCTTTATGTCCACCAATGGACTCATTTCGTTCTATGGTAGTTGCACCTTCCTGCAGGTTAGTTCCTTTGAGGATGGCATTCTTCCCATATCTCTCTTTTATATCAAGCATTGCTTCCTGAATTTTTCTTTCTTTTTCCAAGGCTTTTTCTTCTTGTTTTCTTTTCGCCATAAGCTCATCGTAGTCTGTAAACAAATCCAATTGCTCGTAGCTTTGTTTGTTTTCGATGCTACTCTCTTTGATAAGATTGCATACAGATATATTAATTTTTCTAACAAGAAGTTTCTTGTCCACTATGTC
>JAFWWX010000009.1 GCA_017517985.1 Clostridia bacterium
TCACTTTTTGCCCTGTTCTGCTCGGCTTTAATCTCTTTTAACCTTGCACGAACTGACGGGCGGGATTCAGCCTTCGAATTTGTCCAATCCCGTTCTGAGGGGGATATATGGTTGTTTCGTTCCCCGAAAGTAGGCTCGGACGGACGGGATTTTTCCGTCTTTGCCACAGAAGGGTTGTCGTTGAACGGCTTTTCTTTCTGCGGTGGATTGTCGAACAGCATTTCGACAAATTTATCATCGGGTGTTTTACCGGGCTGACTTCTCATAGGAACTTCCTTTTGAGATTTTTTTGCTTTGTCAAGAGCGTCACGAACAATGGCTTTATTGTTTGCTCCAAGACTGAATCTCTCAAAAATTCTGTTCACCTTTGCTGCATCTTCTTCTCTTACCATAATGTCACATTTACCATCGTTGCTGTTTTTATCTTTGAGAACGTGATACATAACGCCGTATTTTTTAGCAGCCTCACAAAACTTTTTCAAATCCTTGTCTTTTATTTCAAAGACCTTTACTGCACTGTTGGATTTGAGCATTTTTTTGAGTGAAGCCTTACCCTTTGAAGGTGTATTATTGTCTTTGAGTGCAAGGGTAATCATTCGCTGTAATCGTTCAGCGCTGTCACCTGACAGCTTGATTAACATTTGCACACCGTCCATCGTAATCCGCATTACCTGTTCAGCGGCTTCGCCTGAACTGCTCATCGTGGTTTCTCTCCTTTCTGATATTCAATTTTTTGCACTCGTCAATTCGCTCGTCTATAACGGGCTTTTGATTATCAATTCTTTCACAAACAATAACATCTCTCCGCAGTATTGATATGCGGGCGGAAAGATTTAAAATATGTTCTTTAAGTTCTCGGATTTCCTTTTCATCGCCACTGCGAACAGCAATTTTTAATTTGTTTCTCAAAACATTTCTTGCTTCTTCAAGTTCTTTTATTTCTTCTTTGCGTGACTGTTTGAAGTCGGCAAGTTGTTCGGGTGTGTCAATATTATTTCCGCATAAAAGGTTTTGCTGTTCGATAAGTTGGTCGAGTTTCTTTACTTCAGCATAAAGAGTCGAGTACAAATATCGGTTTGAATTGGGATGCTTCTTTACGGTTTTAACTACTGTAATGAAGCGGACATAGACCTCTTGGTATGTGGGGTCTTTCATAGGAACAAAGTATTTATCCACCAAGTTATCCTGTATAGGAAAATTGATTTTTTGCCTTCTTGGTGATTGCTGAATTCTTTTTAAAATGTTTTCGGGAGTGTAATCATCACCGAGCTTATACAATCGTCTTGCCTTTGCAAAGTTCGGATGAGATATGGTTGGATATTTGCGGTTGAAGTCGAATGAGTAACCTCTGCGTTGCATATGAGAAAAGAAATCCTGCTCACTTACCGAGAGCAGAATACACTCATCAATGTCATTCTTCATAAAGTTATTTTTTGTCAGTTGGTTGTTCTTTTCTGCTTCGTGAATATGATACGGGACTCGCTCTGAGGACTTGGGTTTTTCAATTATCGACAGACCGTACTCCCGACAAATATCATCGGAAGTCTTTCTCAAAAGCCTGTAACTCTCTTTGCAAGAGTTGTACTTTTTGCCGTCAACAAACGATACGGAGTTGATGACAAAGTGATTGTGTATATGTTCTTTGTCGAGATGAGTGGCAACGATAACTTGGAATTTATCTCCCCACATTCTTGTCGCAAGTTCAATTCCAATATCGTGTGCGAGTTGCGGAGTAACTTCACCGGGTGCAAAAGATTGGTAGCCGTGAAAAGCTAAAATTCCATCAACTTTACGAAATCTTTTTTTAACAGCCATCATATTATCTCTCGCATTTTCCTTTGAACAATTCAGTCCCTCAACATAACATTTCTGCTCTGTCTTTGAGTCATTCATCGCATAATCCATAACATCGTAAAGAGATTGAAGTTCCTCATTGGTGTATCTTGTCTTGTCGGGATTGGTGGCATAGTCAAGAGCTTTATCTATTCTTCCTTTGATACTCCAAAGTTTTGTCGTAGCTATTCTTCGCTTGGATTGAATGCGGAAACAAGTTCATTTTTCAGAAAATCAATCTCTTTGAGAGCCTTCATCAATTCGGGTGTGTTGATATATTTTTGTGTGCGGGCAACAACAAGAAGCTGGTCTAAATTCCTGCCGATTGCATTAAACTCTTTTAAAAGTTTCGTGTAGTCGGCAGGCGGCATTTGCTTCGGAACACAGCCGTTAATCATATAACGAAACAACATTGATTTTGTCAGACCTGTTTCTTTGCAAAGACTTTGAAGCTTGTTGCACTCGTTTTTGTTAAGATAAAAATTCACCCTTATGTGTCTGCTTCTCATTCAATCACTCCTTTCTTCTGAAGTTTATTTTTGATTACTGTTGCGGTTGCGTTGGATGCGAATGCGAGAACTGCAACGGCAACAATGCCTAATGTGTTCATTGGAATCTCCTCCTTTCTTCACGGGGTATTAGGGGTGTGAAACCCCTAACGTGCGGATTTGTACGTTCAAATCCATTGCTCGCTAAGACAAATGCCACGAAATCAGCTATCCTTTAACAGATTTCGTCTATAAGGTGTTCCTCCTCGTCCTCGCCTTCGTCATCGTCCTCCGATTCCTTTTCAAATACCTTGTAAGCCAATACAGGTTCGGTATCATTAAGGACATCATCAATTATGGGTGTCTGAGTCTTAAGAGTTCTTACCATATCGAGAGCTATGTCAGCCGAAGGTGCAGTACAAGTGGCTTCAAAGGTCTTTGTTTCGGTTAAGATTACTTTATAGTCCTTCATCCATATCACCTCCTATCTATCTAAATCTTTTTTATTCGGTACATAAGGAACTGCTGTTATTTCATCACCTTGTCTGTAAAATCTTTCGGGCTTTTTGAATTGTTCTGAAAAGATTTTGATTTGTGCATCGGTTAAACTTGTCAAATCATCACCTTCGCCTTTGCAGATAAAAAACTTGCCGGCAATAATATCAGTTACTCGACCTTCCTTGTTTTTCAAAGCTCGATTGAGGGGTAGACCTTGCGTCTTTCCGTCACGGTTGTAAACAATAACGCTGTCATCCTCAAATGGAATGATGTCAATGTTTCCTCCTACGGCTTCCCTTAAATCTTCAAACTTGCAACCGATTTCTGTGACCTGTGCGAGTTTGCGTGGCTCTAAAAGAACGACCTTTATTTTTTCGGGGAGTAACTCTTTCGCTTCAAAGTTCACGCCTGTAAAGTCATCAGCATCAAGGATATATTCACCTTTGTACCAGTCGTCTGTAGCTTTTTGTTGAGCTTCATCCAAACTGTCTGCCATTACTTTTACAGACTTTTTCAATGTTTCAGTTATAACAACTTCAAACTCCTTCATCGGCAATCTCTCCTTTCTTTTTGAGATTTGTATGGTATGTTCAAAGTGTAACGAAGGTAATCGTTTACATCTTTGCCTACAGGTACGAAGTGACTTCTGACCGAGTATTTATCCGACAAAAGATTAGTCAATGCTCTTGCGGCATTGTGTCCTGCCCGGTCATTGTCAAGATGAAGATGGATTGTTTTGGTGTCGTGTTTTGCAAGGTAAGAAGAAAGTGCAACAGGGATTTTTATTTGCTCTTTGTTACCTTGGTTATATACTCCTGAAAGAGAAACAAGGCTCAAACTTTTATAGTCTGAGCCTTGCTTTTCACAAAGGGTTGCGTATGAAATTAAATCTATTGCACTCTCAAAAAGGTGTACTGAGTCTGTGTCATTGTTTACCAGCCGAAAAGAAAACTCTTTGTTACTGCCTGCAACATCATAGAAGAAACGGCTGCTTTCCGTTCCTCTTACGGTTGCATATTTCGGCTTATGTTTTTCATCATAGCCGACAAAGACAAGGTTATCTCTCTGCAAACTCTGATAGATAAAACCCTCATTGATGAAGTAATCAATTACAGTTCGGGATATTCCTCTCTTAAGAAGATAAGAGATAACCTTATCGTTATTAGGAGCTCTCGGCAACAGAGAAAAACTCTTTAATGCTTGATTTGTTTCGTGTGTAGTAACGGGTATTTTTTCAAATGCTGCTATCTGTAAAACGGCATCTTTAAATTTCATTCCTCTCACTTTAACAAGAAAATCCAAAGCGTTTTTACCGCCTATACCTCTCGACCACCACATCCATTTACCGTTGGAAATTTTCAAACTGCTGTGCGTTTTGGTTGAGTATGTGCTTGGAGATATTCTTGTCAGTTCATCAGGCTCACAGTATTGCAAGTAGGTGAGCAGGTCAATCTCTTTGACACGGGCAACGGTGTCGGGGTCAATAAACTGCATAGTTATCTGCACTCCCGACTTGTTCGTGATTTAAGTAAGCTGTGAAGCTCATCGGCTTTGTTCTCAATGCAAGAAAGTATTTCCTGCATATGATTACTTTCGCCGTTTTCCCAAGCTAAAAAGAGGTCATTCAACGGCTCTTTTTGTTTGAGAAGTGCCTTGCATTGCTTCGGTGTCAAATCGTTTTCTTCAATGGATAACATAATATCCTCACGCATAACGAGTTCATAAGCATACTGCATAACTACTCCGGGTGATGAACGGCGAAGCATTGATTTGAACTTTTCCTGTTCGGCATACAGCTTTTTATATAAAGCGGTATTGAGTTGTTCGGATGTCATTCTTCACATTCCTCCTTTGTTTTAATGTTGGGACAATTTATGATTGTTGTTTTAAAGTTTTACTCGTATCTATTTAAAAAGCGTATTGTTTGTTATTGGCTTTACAGAAAAATATACTGATAAAAGACTATCTCTTTTATCTACGGTTTTATATTATTCTTTTACCAAAAAGAAAAAGCTGACAGAATATCCGTCAGCTTTAATTTTAATATGCTATTTTAAAAGTCTTGTCTATTCTATGTTTACCAACAAATATCACAAAAGCTGTCACCATTTACAAGGCTGTGATACGACGAGATTGCGGTACCAGCAGCGGCTGAATAAATTTTTTGTGTACCTAAAATTATATTACAATTTTGAGCTGGTATACCAATTGCACTATTTGCTTTTATTGTATTTAATTCGTTATGAAGTTGGCTTATTTCCCACACTATTCTTCCTGAAAAGATTATTATATCAGGATTAAAGAAATTAATTAAAAGACCAATCATATATCCAATATATTCCTTTAACACGCGATATCTGTATGGATGTGTTTCGTTAAAATTTTTAAGTTCATTTTGATTATTTATTCTTTCTAAATAATTATCTAAATCATACGAATCAAAAACATTTCTTCTAAAAGCACTTTCAAGACAAGCTATTTTACCACATTCACAGGGGGAGATATGCTTCGTTACTTTTTTTATGCTATTAATATCTTGATTTTCTTCTATTGTCGGAGTGATTCCTTCATAAGAAAACTTGTCAGTGAATTCTTCTATAGATAACATTGAGTTTTGTATTTTATCTAC
This sequence comes from Clostridia bacterium, assembly GCA_017517985.1. Next base: position 5,449 of record JAFWWX010000009.1, read on the forward strand.
TAACAAATCAGGCGCTGGTGTATGACCAAACTCTCCAAAAGAATTCGTGCCACCTCTACATAACTTGTTGTTTAAAATAAGTGATGCCCCTATGCCTGCAGCGATATAGACGCAACATACATTTTTTGCAGAAGAATAGTCTTCTTTTTTTTCGGATTTGCAATATAGTGCTTCTTTTTCGTAAATTGATGCTGCTTGTGTATCATGCTCAAAAAAAACACTTATTTCATTTTTTTCAAGACGTTTCCACAATTCAATAGAAAGCAAATCTTTAATAAATACATTTCTCAAGCATTTAATATTAGGACTGAAATCAATTCTTAAATTATCTTTGTTTATAATTCCTGGAAATGAAATTCCTACAGACAACAATTTTTGAGTCTGATTATCAATCTGAATTAGGCAATCAAATATTTTTTTTAATCTCCATGCAATGCCATCGACAGAGTTTTCTCTGTTGTAACAAAAATATCCTTCATCAACAGATTTTTCATCTGCAACTCTAACATCATCTTGTTTTAATGACTTGTAGATTTCTTTTAATCCTATTGATTCGAAATAGGATTCTGTTAAAGGTTCAAAATCAAAATTACATAAATACAGCTTTATTTGTGTTGCACCAATACTGATACCTGCATGGATTGAGAAATCACGATCTAGAAAGAATCCTTCGGAATTGGATTTTATAGGACTGTTCTTAATGTCAAAATCTTTAATTGCATTTTGCAATGTTGGCCAAGCTACTCCAAGCAGATTTTTTAATGTTGTTTTGTCTGGCACCTTGTAATGCCTTATCGCTTCAATATAAGCAAAGTATTTGGATAAAAACTCAATTTTATCGCTTTTGTTTGTAATGTTAATGTCCAAAAAAAGCAGTCCTTTCTAAAAAACCATAAATTCTTGTTTATTATATCACTACCTTCAATAAAATTCAAGATTAACTACATCGATATATTGTACAATAATAACAAATAAATTTTGTGACATATCACAGTTTATTTAATATTGCAATAAATGTAAATGCAATATATAATATAAATATAAATTGATTTTTAGGTCACTGTTGACTTGATACATAAAGAACGGTTCAGTTAAAAACAAAGGAGGCGTCAATTCAATGAAAAAATTCAACATTTCTCAAGTTTTAGCTTGTGTAGCAGTGCTTTTGATTCTTTTTACAACATTTTCACTTGGACGATTGTATGCAACAATTGACGCCTACACAAACTTAATTCAAAAAGAAGCAATAAGTGTTAATGGTAATTATACTGACAATTCTGTAGAGATTAATATTAATTCAGGGAATACCATGCAGGAAAACAAAAGTGATGCGATAGCCGATGCATTTAAAGATATTATTGTATCTGTAATTTCGTCTTTAATCTCTGGCACTTTATCTTCGGTGACTATAACTATAGCCCTTAAGAAAAAAAACAATTGTGATAAATATACAGATACACCAGAAAAAGAAGACAAAACAGAAACACAAATGACCCAAACTGAAGCAGTTACTGAAATAGATGAAGAAACAGTAACAATTACGGAAACCATAACTGAAACAGTTACTAAAAAAAAGCGCACTATACGAAAAGAGAAAAAATAACAGTAAAACAGCTTGATAAGAAACCATAAAAATTTGATGCTAAATACAGAGCTTTTTTATGGTTTTTTTATTTTACCTTGCAGTTTCTCTGTTCTTTTCTTTGTCGGGTCGTTCGGTTTCTTCAATATCACCATCATCAATTTCGTTATCGTTATGGTTCATATCAAGTAGTGCATTGAGTTCTCCGAGCCTTTCCATCTTTGCGTTCAATTCATCCTCTTGCGGGAACGGCTGTTCAATCTGTTCCTTTGCATTGGCAAGCTGTGTCTTGGTATCTTCAAGCTGCTCGATACAAGCGGTTTTCTTTTTCTCAAAGTCACCGATGAGATTATCAAGTCTTGTGATGTTACCGTGAACATCCGAGCCAAGCGGAGTAGAATGACGAAGTGAGCCGACAAGAGTTAAGATGAATTGTTTTTGGAAAGTGTCA
>JAFWWX010000216.1 GCA_017517985.1 Clostridia bacterium
CCGGGACGAGGCGGAGGAAGGAAAAATAAAATTCGCCGTCATCTGCGGGCGGTACGAGGGCAAGTGGATACTGTGCCGGCACCTACCCTTTCAAAATATGCTTGACAAAGCTATTGTTTTAAACTATAATTTAATTAGAAAAGAATTATAATTTTATTTAATTTGGAGTTTATAATGCCTGATTTGAATTTTAATGATGCACCGTCAACGGTACAGAAGTTTTTAAATTTTATGCTTGTAACAAAAGGCAGAAGCGTAAATACTGTTCATCAATATTATCACGATTTAAGAACTTTCTACAGATATATGCTTACGAAGAAACACCCTATAAAGTATAAGGATTACTGTGAGGGAGATCTTAGCTTTAATGAAGTTGATGACAAGCTTGTTTTATCGGTAGATTCCGGTGATGTACTGGATTTTCTTGCCTATTGTTCAAAGGTCAAAAACAATCAACCTGCTGCAAGAAACAGAAAGCTTTCTGCGATAAGAGCTTTATATAAATTTCTTACAAAGAACGAAAAGCTTCTTGGGAAGGACCCAACAGAGTATATTGAAGGCTCAAAAAAACCGAAGCGACTTCCGAAGTTTCTTGATATTGGTGAATCCAAACTCCTTCTTGAATCAGTTCAGGGAAAGAATTATGAGCGTGATTTTGCAATCATTACTCTTTTTCTGAATCTTGGACTTAGAGTTTCAGAGCTTGTCGGACTTAATCTTAAGGATATAAGCAGAAATTTTGAAACAATACGGGTTATAGGCAAAGGAAATAAAGAACGTGTACTATACCTTAACGCTGCATGTGAAGCTGCTATAAAAGCTTATCTTGATATAAGACCAAAAAATGCAAAACACGAATCTGAAAATGCACTTTTTATATCAAGAAATAGAAACAGAATAAGTAAACAGACAGTTCAGTGGCTTATATACAAATATCTTCGTGAAGCAGGACTTGACAGACCCGGTATGTCTGTCCATAAACTCAGACATACTGCAGCAACACTGATGTATCAACACGGACACACAGATGTCAGAATACTTAAGGATATTCTCGGCCACGAAAACCTTGCAACAACAGAGATATACACCCACATAAGTGATGAACAGCTAAAAAAAGCATCTGAATCAAATCCGTTATCAAGCATAAAACCTGCAAGAAAAAAAGAAAAAGTTACAGAGTCAGATGAAGAATCCGAAGATTAATTATAATTATCCTCTGTCGGTGAAGATCGGTTCATCGACGGAGGTTATTTTTTCCAATCCTTCTTTTTTGTAGTATGGGTCAATCATATACTTTTTGATTACTGGATAAGAGGAGAAACCGCATATAAACATAAGAATTCCGGGTGTAATCAAAAACGGCATTATAACACCCAACATCGGAATTGTAAAGAGCAGATAGATGTTTACAAAAAGAACAAGGATAACCCCTATCCACGCTACTATATTTCTTTTAAAGCCTACAACTGCAAAAATAAATGAGTTCTTCAGTATTTTTACAATACTAAGGTCAAAGGTGATAAGAAGTGTATACATATAAAATCTCATTGTGAGATAAATCAAGAACAAAAGAATTTCTGCAAACAGCATAACATTCACAACATAAGCACCGGAATTTACAAAGTATGTCATAGTACCATATCCTAATATGAATAGGAAAAGTGCATCAAGCACACCAAGAATAAGCCCTTGTTTAAAATTCTTTTTAACAGCAGAGAAAAAGTCGGAGAAAAGGAATGTAGGCTCTCCTCTTACAAAGCTTCTTGTTACATATGATGCACCAACACTCGAAATACCGTTTGTTAAAATGATAAGCAGTGTAAGTCCACCAAATACGTTTGCAATAGTTGTTGGAACAGACAAGACAACATTTTCTCCAATCACCGATGTAAGCATACTTAAATAAGGAGTATCACCGTATTGAACCATACCTAACAGTTGTGGATAGAAAGGTGACGCTGGTGCTGTTGTTTCTGCAAAGAAAACGCCGGATAAATATATAAGTCCGAAAAAAATCGGAAAATTCACTATGATATACAGCATATTCAGAGCGGAAATATTCCAGAATCTGGTCTTCAGAACTCTTAAGAAACCATAAATATCATTTTTTTCCTCTTTCAAAGCCTGTGACTTACTGATTCCTTTTCCCATTTTGTTCATATCAAACAATTTAAAAGTCTTTTTCAATTTCTATCTCCTTATTTTCCAAGTTCAACCGCTCTTTTGGTACAGGCACTCATTGCCTCAAATAATACTTTTTCAAACCCATTTCGCTTCAGGCTATCAAGAGCTGCCTCTGTTGTTCCCTTTTTTGATTTAACTACTGATATAAGCTCTTCCGGAGATTTATCGGAGGATATAAGCATTTTTGCAGCACCTAACATTGCATTCTGAGCCATTATACGCGCTGCGTTTTCGTCTATCCCCTCACCTTTTGCATATTCAATCATAATTCTTATTATTTCATAAAAATATGCAGGGCTTGATGAATTTACTGAAATAATAGCGTTCATCTGCGATTCAGGTATAGAAGCAACTTCACCGCCAAAAGCAAAAATACCGCATATTTTAGAATAATCCTTGTCGTTAACAAGACTGTTCCTTGATATTGCTGTTGCTCCGACGCCGATGAGAATTGGTGCATTGGGCATAACTCTGATTACAGCAACATCGCATCCAAAGGACTTGCAAATATAATCTGTAGATATACCTGCACAGATAGATATATATTTTTTGCTGCTGTAGTTGTCACATTGGTCTTTGATTTGGTCAATAACAGTGCGTATGTCCTGCGGCTTAACAGATATTAAAACGTAATCAGCGCCTGAAATTGCGCTCTTTAAAATTGTTTCTGTTTTTGCTCCTAGTTTTGCAGCTTCTTCAAGCTGTGTTTCGGATGTATCATAAGCACAAAAAACATCGGGGGAAATTCTCCCGCTTTTTTTTACTGAGCCTATAATCGCACGCGCCATATTCCCTGCTCCGATTACTGCTATTTTCATTTATGTATTCCTCTATGTGTTGTATATGTTGAAAAGTGATTATTGTGTTTACTCACAACAATCACTTTTCAGATGTTTCAGATTGCATTTGTGAAACAAATTTATCAGCTTTTGAAAGAATAGATCTGTCATGAGGATAATTAAGAATCTTCATTCCTTCGTCTAAAGTTACAAGTATATATTCTGATATTTCGCGGATATTCATTTCAATATCCTTTGTCAAAAATGGTGCAACAAAATAAACTGCCTGTTTTTTAACAAAACTGTTTACTGAATAATTGTAATATTCTCTGAAGCCCGGTATCACATTGGTGTGGACACCTGTTTCTTCCCAGACCTCTCTTTCCGCAGTTGTTTTTTCGGATTCACCATATTCAATATGTCCTTTGGGAAATCCGATGTGGCCGGACATATTTTTTATTAGTAAAAATCTTCGTATTCCGTCTTCCTCGGTGTAGAGAACTGCGCCGCAGCTCTTTTCGTACAAGCAAATATATGAACAAACTTGTTTGTTTATATACTGTTCGAGCAGTTTAGATAGCGCCGGTTCATAAAATATATATCCTCCAGGTGCAATAACCCAGCTGTCTTTTCTTGTTTCGCGATTTTTAATAACAGCTATGATTTCACCAGTATATTCAGAAAGAGGCTGTTCAACGCCTACAACAAATGCATTACGCTCCGGGGTGTTATTTTCTGTGTATATCATACCGCAATTTACAGTGTGTCTTCTTTTGTCTTCACCGAAAACTCTGTATGTACCTGTTATTTTAACAGTAACTCTTTTGCCCATAATAAATTTTGTGCCTTTATTAACATTTGTTTTATTAAGCGAAGTCAAAATATCACCTCCAATTGTGTTGACATAAATAGAACAATTCTACTCTTATTATATTATTTTATATATTATATCATATAAATATAATTATTGCAATATCCTACACTTATAAATTTAAAAAATATATATTATTTTTATATAAAAAATATAAAAGTTACGACTAAACATTTTTTTATTATCATAGATATATAAAAAATGTTATTGGAGGACATTATGTTTTTGTTTGGTTCTGTTGCAATACTGGGAGCATACTGTTTATTTTTGAAAATAACTTCAAATTCAGCATTTCCACCTCCCCTTTCGTTAGATGAAGAAAAAAAGTATTTTAAGGAAGCAAAAAAAGGTAATATGGATGCAAGAAATATTCTTATTGAACGAAATTTAAGGCTTGTTGCTCATATTGCAAAAAAATACGCATCTTCCGGATACGAGCAAGACGATCTTATATCTGTAGGTTCAATCGGACTTATAAAAGCAATAGATTCCTATAATCCTCACAGTGGAACGAAATTTGCAACATACGCCGGAAAATGTCTTCAGAACGAGATATTGATGTTTTTTAGGTCCCAGAAAAAAATCGCAGCAGAGACTCTTATGTCCGACGCAGTTGATACGGATAAAGACGGCAACCCGCTGACATATATGGATATTATATGTTGTGAGGATAACATACTTGATGAAATTGAACTGAGGATAAACAGCCGAAAGGCACTGAAAGCTGTTAACGAAAAACTTGACAGACGAGAAAAAGAAATAATTGTTTTAAGATATGGACTTAACGGATTAAAACCGATTACACAACGCGAGATTGCTCAAAAGCTCGGAATTTCCCGCAGTTATGTTTCCCGTCTTGAGAAAAGCGCACTTGAAAAATTAAGATTATGTTTTTAAGATGTTTTATAAAATTACATCACGAATAAACTCTGTAAACGAAATAATTAGATATGATATAAGAAAAAAAATAATCTGATAGTATGTTCTGACATTATACATGGACAAAATTATACATACAAGAGTTCCGGAAAACAGCTCTAAATCAAATTTTCTGTCAAGAACAAATCTATTATAAAATATAGTAAAACATATAAAAATCCATACAAAGTAAATCATTATAAAAACACCCCCGATATTATTATCGGCGGTGTTTTTGATTATATTCATTGGGAAACTTTGTCTGTGATATTAAGATTTATCATTCTGTAAAAAACGGTAGCTGCTTCTGCTCTTGTCAAAGTTGCATTTTGTCTTATTGTTCCGTCCTCATACCCCTCAAGGATTTTATTTTGCAAAAGTAAACCGATATATAATTTATCGTCTTCCGTTTCTGGAATAAAATCCGAATAATCAGCTTCAAAATCCTCAGGAAGTACAACTTCAGTTGCGCTGTTAATTACTGCCCCCAATACCCTTATCACATCCATTCTCGTCATAAGTCTGTCATAAGAAAAGTACTCTGTTCCATTTTCATCTGCATCAATAAGAGAATGGATATACCCGTTTTTATACAGAACTTTAACTGCATCAATTGCCCAATCGGGAACATCCTCAAATATATCTATTTTTTCGTTAACAGTATCTTCTTTGGGGATATCTTTTGCTATAGTATCTTCAGTATCACTATCTTCAGTTAATATATTCTCCGAATTTGGTTTCTCTGTGCTTATATTATCTTTATCTGTGTTTTCAAATAACATTTCTTCTGTTTCGTTATTACTGTCGACATCTTCGAGATTTATTTCAGAATTAATCGTGATTTCCTCAGAAATATTCTCAAGTCCAAGTATTCTCGAAAGCACCACACAAAACTCTGCGACTGTTATATTTCTGTCCGGATAAAAAAGTCTATTGCCATTTTCATCAACTTCCCCTTCGAAAAAGTTCTCTTTGAACATATGGTATGTTGTTTCGTTTGCCCAATGTTCCGCAATATCAATAAAGGGAAAATCTTCAGAATAAATTTCTATTAATTCGTTAATCCCACCAAGAGAAACTTGTACAATATATTTTTGTCCTTTAATAACAGGAATAAACTCAAAGCTATCAAGATCAATATGCGCAATGGCTTCTGATACCGGTGATAAATATGTTCCATTTATTTCGTCTTTTTTTTCAATTAAAACAGTATACTCGCCACTTTTTGGAGTTATTTCAACTGGTATGGTGTTAAGACTTGCTGCAATTGACAGTTTTGTGGATGATTGGAAAGGTGTCAGACTCATATTGTCTGCATTGAACTCCAGGTTATCTACTTTGTCTGTAATAGTAATTCGACCTGCGTGTAAAAGCGAATTATAATCGTCTGATAATGTATAAATATCAGCTATCCCCGGTGTTCCTGACGGAATAAACTTGTTATCTTGAATTATTCCATAGTCGACATCAACAAAAAGTTCAATATCGTCATCTTCAATATCGACAGGATAGGAGTTTGAATCTGCAAACAGAATTTCCTCGCCTATATCAATCGAAACACCGCTGTTATAAACAAAATGTTCAGAAGGATACATTGAAGCAAATTTCAATTCCTCGGTAGGTTCTGCTGTGTTTACAAAAATTAGCCCGCAGGCTACTCGTCTTTCACTTTTATCACTCGGAGTATTTTTTAATTCTGAGTTATTTTCTCCTATATCAGAAGCATAAAATGTTGTTGATCCCCCACCGTCAAAGTTAACCGCATTAACACAGCCCATTTCTATAAGGTAATCGGACAGTTCATCTGCCGTATAACCACTGCTCACACCGGGATTTCTGCCATCAACGCATACAAACACAACTGTTCCGTCTTCTCTGATTCCTGCAGCGGTTCTTGGCTGTCTGTACTTAAATACTGTGTTATTTTCCTGCGGAATTTTCATCCCGTCTTCAATTATCTGAGTTCCTGCACCAAAGATGTTCGTACAGTCGGAAAAATATGTATCATAATCAGTTTTCAACAGGAAACTGTCACCAAGTTTTAATTCCCTGAAGCTGACATCGTATATCTGTCGCGGTACACATATAACAAAGCTTCCATTTGGTATAGGGCTGTTTATATTGCTTCTTATTTCTGTTACAACAACATCAATTTCAGAGCCTAATGTCAGCCTTGTTTCCTGAAAAACATATAAATCCTTTAAAGCTTTAAAGTTATCTGTTTCCTTGGCCTGCTCATCAGTCGTTGTATTATTATGCTCCGAAAATATTGTATCTTCGTGGATGCTGTTCTCAACAATATCAGTATCTTCATCAATAACAATATTATTTTCTTCGTTTGAAAGTCCAGAATACTTATCAAGATTTTCCTCTGTCTTTTCTTTGTCGTATGGCATTAGGACAACTTCAACACAATCATGTGATGATTTAGTTGTTTTATAGAACTTATCTGTAACAAGGAATATTCCCCATTCAGACGGAGTTTTATTTATATGAGCAATAGATATTTCAGGTGTTCCATTATAGGGAATCAATTTTGTGGTTATATTCGGATACCCTATTTTAGCATAGCCGTTTTCATTAAAACCGATAGCAATTCTGCTATCACAGGATGTAATAATTTCTCTTTCGGAAATCATACATGAAAGCGGGATTCCTGTACTTGTAATAAAGAAATCCGTGTTTATACCACCTACAACTCTTCCCTCGCCGTTATATGATGAAATCATGCTACCGACAGTATTAAATCCATATATATACTGTCCGTATGCAGGAATTATCTTTGTTTTGCTGTTTGGCGAGTATTCAAATGTGAATATTTCCTGCCTTATGCCGTTGTTTATTTCAACAGAATTTTTATATGTAAGCCCCGGTGAAATTATGTGTGTAGTTTCTTTTGCAACAATATTTTCTTCCGGAGTGTATGCAGATAAACTGCACACGGTCAGTAGCCTCAAAATGAATAAAAATAATAATATTCTTGTGTATTTCATAATTATCCTCTTGTTTTAATTATAGGTTGATTATATCATATTTTTTTCAGCAATTCAAATGTAAATAGTGATAATATTAGTATTATTTTGTAATAAATTAATGACATTAGCCTTTACAAAGCAAAAAAAGTGTAGTAAAATTAAAATTAATGAATAAAAAAGCAAAAGGTCGGTGAAAAGGGTGTCATTTGATGATTTGTTTGAAATAAAAGAAGATTTATGGACATATCTTGCAAGAACAGAAAAAAACATTGTTATGTACGGAACGGGCAATGGTGCAGATAAGATTATTGATGTTTTTGAAAATAAAGGTATTGAACTTTATGGAATCTTTGCAAGTGATGATTTTGCACGAGGACAGAATTTCAGAGGTTATACAGTTAAAAAATATTCTGATTTTGCAAAAGAGCTTGATGACTTTATTGTAGTTGTGTCCTTCGCATCCCAGAGGGACGAAGTTCTTGAAAATATATATAAAATTGCTTCCGAAAGAGAGCTTTATGCACCGGATGTTCCGGTTTTTGGAGAGGGACTTTTTGATCTTAAGTTTTTCAATCAGAATATAAATAAGTTAAGATATGTTTATTCAAAGCTTGCTGATGATATGTCGAGAAAAACATTTATTTCTACTATTGCTTTTAAGCTTACCGGAAAGATTTCATTTCTTAAGGAATGTGAAACAATTGATGATGAAATTAATATTCTGATTTCAAACCTTATAAAGAACAAGAATTATATTGATGTTGGTGCCTATACCGGAGATACGGTTGAAAAATATACGGATTTATTTGGCAATGAAATGACAATATATGCAATAGAGCCGGATGCAAAAAATTATAAAAAGATGCTTGAACGATTTTCTCAAAAAGGTATTTCTTGCAGGTCTTTTAATGTTGCCGGCTGGGACAAAACTGAAACACTAAAATTTTATGCAAGATCCGGCAGAGCAAGTACTGTTGATAATACAGCAGGTTCTATAAAATTTAAAGAAATACCGGGTCAGAAACTTGATGATATTATCAATGACGGCATTGGTTTTATTAAAATAGATGCAGAAGGTGCTGACAGTAAAGTAATAGACGGATTATTTGAAACAATAAAGACTAATCTTCCCTGTATGAAGATTGCTGCATACCACAGAAATGAAGACTATTTTTCTATTCCTTTAACTGTTGATAAAATAAACTCTGATTATCGACTTTATATGAGGCATCTTAAATATGTTCCCGGATGGGACACTGATTTTATTTTTGCTTTTTCAAAGGACTAAATATTAATTAGCGAGCCAAGTCCGGTACATAAATCGTAACCCGGTCTTGCGGAAAACTCTCCGTTACCACCTGTTGTAATGTCATTAAATACATTATATGGATTTGTGTATGATGTTTCTCCTGCCATATTATATAAATATCTTATCATATTACTTTTATCGCTTAGAGCAGTATATGATATAAGATTAGCAATAATACCTGCAATTACAGCCGCGGCTATACTTGTTCCTCCAGCGCTGTACCAACCGAATGAATCTTCAATTGATGAATGGTAAACAGCATACCCTGTATCAGGGTCTGCGAGAAACGAAACATCCGGAACTCCCCTTTTCCCCATTGTTAGTGTATTTATGGGACTGAATTTCAACTGATAATCGGGAATGTCTATATAACGACATATACCACCTCCGGATTCTGTCCAGGCACTCTCAACCCCATTTCTGTTTCCGTTATTATCTATGTCAAGGGATGTTCCGCCAACTGATATACACTGAGGAAAACAAGACGGAAAGAACGCGCCTGCTCCGTAATCACCTGCTGAGGCAATAAAAACAGTATTGTTGTTGTAGATATCGCTATATTTTAAATACTCCTCTTCAAAGGGTGCCTGAAAAGTTTGAAGTATTATATCCGTATTAAGTTCAATTGCTGTTTTTACAGCATCAATGACACCCGGCACTGTAAAATTAGTCGCTCTTATGATTCGTATTTCAGAATATGGCGATATTCCGTGTATCCACTGGGTATCAACACTTGGTTCAATATAAGCTGAAAAATTAAAATTATCTCCGTTATTTATATCACCGTAAAATTTAAGCTCAGTTTCCGGCAAACCAAACTCACGGGAAAAAATATTTAGATTATTTTGCAGGTACCTGTTTCCAATAAAATCAATCACAGCAACACTTACACCGTTTCCGTTTCCGTAATTTGAAATATTATATGCTTTTTTTATTTGTTGTGGACTGTAACCGATTGACGAATTTTCCGATACCTCGTTTACAATAAGACTGGTTTTCATTGCTTTTTCCTCCCTGCAAATTATTGAATGATAATTTTGCGTTAATATACTTGATTTTTTTGGAATTTTGTAGTATAATATATTAATAATATTCTTGAAATATTATATTAAATTGATGAAAGGAGGTTAATTGTGAGTAAAATTACAGGCTTTCACCATATTGCACTTAATGTATCTGATTTTGAAAAATCATACAAATTTTATACGGAATGTCTCGGATTTACCGAATATAGACGCTGGACAACCGAGGACGGAATGAAAACAATAGCGTTGCTTCAGTGTGGTAACGGCAATATGCTTGAGATTTTTTCTTCAGCTATTCCTGGTAATGTGTGTGATAACATAGCCGGCGATATTATTCATTTTGCACTCCGTGTTGATGATGCAAAATTATGGTATGATAAGGCAATAGCATATGGCTGTGAATCCCATATGATAGCAGAGCCTAAGATGTTGCCTGCAAATCCCCCAATTTCCTGTGTTATAGGTTTTGTTAAGGGACCAGACGGTGAACTTATTGAATTTTTCGAAGAGCATTGAATAAAAACTACATAAATACATTTATTTTAAGAGAACTAGCAAAAATATTCTGCGAAAGGAAGGTTTTATGTCCAAAATAATAAATAAAAATTATACAAGTATCGATTCTATACTTCATTTTAATAACAATCTTGCTGAAAAATACGGCGATAAAGTTGCATATAAATATTTTGACAGCAAAAAGAATGTTCTTGAAATGACCTATAATGATTTTTCATATAATAACACTGCGCTTTCTGCAGGATTTACCGATATGGGACTTTCTTCAAAGCGTATTGCTGTTGTCGGAGAAAGTTGTCCTGAATGGGTAATGACATATATTGCCACATTATCAATCGGTAGTGTATCCATTCCCCTTGACAAAGAGCTTGCAATTGATGAGCTTTTCAATTTCCTTGAAATCAGCGAAGCTGATGCTATTGTTTTTACAAAGAGCTTTTGTGCAAAGTTCAAAGACAGAATTATGTCTTCTGACGGAAATATGATATATATTCCCGTAGGATGTGACGATGATGAGCTTCTTGGATGTAAAAATGTAGTCAAATTTGAGGATGTTTTAAAAAGCGGAGTAGAAAATATTAAAAACGGCTTTGTAATTCCGGATTATGAAGTGTCTGATGATATGAGAGAAATGCTTTTCACATCCGGTACAACAGGCACAAGTAAGTGTGTTATGCTTTCCGAAAAAAATGTTATTTCCTGCGTAAATTCTGCCTGTGCTACTGTAGATTTCTCCAAGGACGATGTAATTGTTTCTGTTCTTCCGCTTCATCATACTTACGAACTTGCTGTTATGATCAGCGCACTTAATTTAGGTGCTACAATATGTATAAACGATAATCTTAAGTATGTTTTGAAGAATTTTAAACTTTTTAGACCTACCGGACTTGTTCTTGTTCCTTTATTTGTAAATACAATGTATAAAAAAATAATGGATGAAGCTAGAAAGACCGGTCAACTTAAAAAAATGAAGTTTGGTCTCACTGTAAGCAGCGGACTTCGTAAAGTCGGAATTGATTTGAGAAAAAAGCTTTTTTCTCAGGTTCTTGAAGCCTTTGGTGGAAGACTAACAAAGATAGTGTGTGGTGGAGCTGCACTGAATCCGGATTATGCCGACACATTTGAGAAATTCGGCGTTAATATATATGAGGGCTACGGCATTACAGAGTGTTCACCTCTTATTTCCGTAAATCCCTTTACAGCCCCCAAAAGAGACTCTGTAGGTCCTACAGTTCCCTCCTGTGAAGTAAAGATTGACGGAAATTCAACCAACAGCAAGGGTTTTATTGAAGGCGAAATCCTTGTTAAGGGCGAAAATGTAATGCTCGGATATTACAAAAATATGGAAGCTACCGCCGAGGTGTTTACTGATGATGGCTATTTTAGAACCGGTGACATCGGATATATGGACAAAGACGGTTATATATACATTACCGGTAGAAAAAAGAGCGTTATCGTCCTTGAAAACGGTAAAAACGTATTTCCTGAAGAAATTGAAGAATACCTTTCAAGCATTGAAACAATTGCGGAGTGTGTGGTTGTCGGAAGGCGCGACGGTGAAAACGTGGTGCTTACAGCAATCATCTACCCTGCGTTTGATAAATTTGAAAAAGGCACAGATCTCAATGTTATCGCTGACAGCATAAAGGGAAGCATTAATGCGATGAACAAGAAGCTTCCGAGCTTTAAGCAGGTACGCAACATTGAACTGCGTCAGAATGAATTCGAAAAAACAACATCACGCAAGATAAAGAGATATCTTGTAAAGTAAACAGAAACGGAGAGTATTATTATGTTTGAACAGCTTAAGGAAATCCTCGTGGAGGATATGCAGATTAAAGAAGAGCTTATAAAGCCTGAGGCAGAGCTTGTAAACGACCTTGGAATGAATTCAATTGAGCTTTCTGAGCTTGTACTCGCCTGCGAAGAAAAATTCAACGTTGAAATCGACGAGGAAAGAGCAAAGGACTTTCTGACAATCAGCGACGTTGTTGCTTATATGGACGAAATAGCAGGTTAAAATATACATAAAATCATACCACTACGGGTTAATATCGTAGTGGTATTTTTTTACCTTATATTTAACAAAAGAGAACCGCACCCAGTTATGAGTGCGGCTCTTTTTAATTATTGCAGATTATTCAGAAACTACAGGAAGTGTTATTGTGCAGTTATCTGCAGTTGTCTTGTGGAAGTTAGTCTTAATGTGAATGAGGTCAGATACTGTGTTTTCGCCATCGCCATCGATATCTGCAGCAGCTCTTGCAAGTGCAGCATTTGTATCGAATGCTCTGATTGCGATTACAAAGTCGTCGATGTCAATTACTTTTTCTTCACCAACAATATCACCTGCGATGAGGGATACTTTACCAAGATCAATTTCTTCGTTCTGCTTAACTGTAAATGTGATAACTGTTTCGAGGTACTTCTGCTTCTTAACGGTCATTGTGTATGTGCCGTCAACAAGTGAGAGACCATTGATCGTGATTGCTTCTGCTGTTTCTGTAAATTCTACAGACTGTGCATTGCCGCCGGCAACGGGTGTAACTGTAATTACAACGTCACCTGTTGATACGTTATCAGCAATAGGATTGAGTACGAGTTTTACTGTACCTTCACCGTAGTAACCAACAACTGTGATTGTTGCTGTGAGAACAAGGCTCTTGTCATCCTGTTCAACAATCTGGTATCCATCAGCTACTGCATCTTCTGCGAAGTCGTAGTTTTTAGCAATATCAGCGGAAATTGTCTTTGTAACTACAACTGCGTTGTCGCCTTCAACGATTGTTTTGTCTTCAGCATAGCTCCATCCTGTTTCACCGATAGCACCTGAGAGCACTGTATCAACAAACTGTCTGTCGATTGTGGGAAGTGTTTCATCGCCATTTGCCTTCTTAATAACGAGGGCATTTTCAAATACTACATAACCTTCGAGGTAGTTAGCGCCTTCTGCAAAGTTAGCAACTACATTGTAGGAACCTGCGTCACGGTTGTCATCAGGATATGCAATTGTCATATCACCAAGACCTGTGTATGCACCATTAATTGAAATGTATTCATCAATTGTCTTGTTATTGCCATCGTAGATTATTTCAGGAATTTCAGCTGCTATTGTTGCTGCGTCTGTGGGAAGAGTTGCCTTTTCAATTACGAGGTATTCAGCAAGTGTAACTATACCAGCGAGGTAGTTATCACCTTCTGCGAATGTTGCGATTACATCATACTTACCAGCGTTTGTATTGCCAGAGTATGTTACTTCGAATGTGCCGAGTCCTGTGTATGCTTCGTTAGCATCAACTTCAACAGACTTAGCTGTTCCGTCATATGTTACTGTTGTAATTTCAGCTACTGCTGCATCTGCAGGGAGAGCTGCCTTTTCAATTACGAGGTAACCTTCAAGAGTGATTGTGTCGCCAAGGTAGTTGTCGCCTTCTGCAAATGTAACGATTACATCATATGTACCAGCGTTCTTGTTGCCGGAGTATGTTACATCAAATGCGCCAAGACCTGTGTAAGCTGTATTAGCTGTTACGTTAACAGACTTATCTGTTCCGTCGTATGTTACAGTTGTAATTTCCGCAACCGCTGCATCTTCAGGGAGAGCTATCTTATTAACAGTAATTGTAACTGTTGATGTGAAGCCGTTTACATCGTCATATGTTACGCCTTCGCCGGGTGTGTATATGATATTTTCATCAAGGTCGCCTGTGTACTTAATATTTACTGTGTGTGTACCAGCGCCAACCTTATCTGTAGATGTAACTTCCCAATCTGCGAATGTAAGTGTTGTTACATCAAATCCACCTTCAACATAATCAACAGCTTCAGGGTTTGCAGGCTTGTTGATTACATCAGAGCCAGCTGTGATTTCAAATGTGAAATCATATGTATATGCCTGGTAGTTGCCAAATTCGTCTGCATAAGCTCTAACTATGTACTTACCGGCATTTACCATTTCATCAAGCTTCTGTGTGCCGTCTTCGTTGTAATATTCAACTGTAGGAGCCTTAACACCTTCAGGAGCTGTTACTGTAACTTCCCAAGCTGTTCCGTTATATACTTCGGATGTGGAAGAAATGCTGAGCATTTCCTTTGTTACAACAGCAGGTGTAATTTCGAGAGTACCAATTACAAATTCTTCTTCTACTGCATTATAGTTTTCAGTTCCATTGATTGTTGCGTAAACTGTGTATTCACCAACATTAATAGCTGTTACTTCATCATCGAGAGAAAGAACAACATCGGTCTTTTCAACGCCTGTGAATGTTGCATTTATTGTAACATTATCAGTGCTGGGTACGAATGCGGATTCATTGTATACACCGCTGAATGAATATGCGAACTTGGATGTATCAAGATTAATCTTATTAACAACGATGTCAACAGTTGAAACGAGAGCATTCTGTTCATCGTTCAATGTGTAACCGCTTTCAGGGTTGATGTCGTAAAGCGTAGGATCGAAGTCATAAAGAACTGTAGCATCTTCTATTGTACCAGCCTTTGTAACTTCAACATCAGGAGTTTCATATCTCCAGCCATCAACTGCAAAATCAGAGTACTTATATGTTACATCTTCGCTCCAATCCTTAGCAGCGGGATCTGCAGGAGGATATTCAACTACGAGGTAAGGCTTAAGAACATCGATTTCAACTTTATATGTATAGTAACCATCTTCGTTCCATACTACATCTTCATTGCTGTTGAATATGTAGTTGTCCAAGTCAGCGGGTACAAATGTATATGTAACAAGCTGATCGTTACCTACTGTAAGTGTAGTTGTTTCTGTTTCCCAATCACCTGCTGTTACGAATTCGGTAATTTCAAATGTGCCACCAACAACTTCAAGTCTCTTTTCGGTTGTGATTACTTCGGGAGCTTCGGGGGCATCATACTGTGCCTTTACGAAAGTAACTACAACGGTTGTTTCAACATAACCGTTAACAGAGGGAGCACCAAATACTGTATACTTTTCTTCATCATATGTATAGTTTAATGTATCAGCTGCGTGACGGATAACTATTTCGTTCTTACCTTCATTATCGTAAGAAAGTGTCTGTTCTTCGTCAACAACAAACCATCCATCACCAAAATCAACATAGTCTACAACCAACTTGTCAGCCTTATTAGGATCATATTCTACATCGCCTTCGGGAAGAACGGGAGCAACGAGTGTTGTATCCTGTGCCTGTTCAACTGTAACTGTAACTGTTCCAGGTACATATCCGAGTTCTTCGTCGTAATCAGCGAATGTATAATTCTTAAGTTGTTCAGCTGTAGGAGTAAACTTAACATCGATTACATTTGTGCCGATTGTAAGTTCATCTTCTTCGTCTACAAATTCCCAACCGTTACTTAATTCAACATCATATCCTGCAACTGTCTGATCTACATCAGCATTGTATGTTGTAGTGTATGTATCGTCGAGTTCGGGAACCAAATCAGAACCATCAGCCTTTGTTACTTCGAAATCAACTGTAGCTACGATGAGATTTTTGTCTTCAACTTCTTCGCCATTAAAAATGTATACATTGTTATCAGTGTCAAAAGCACCAACGTACTTTACATTGATTTTGTATGTATCAACATCAAGAAGTTCAACATCTGTTACTTCCCATTCATCAGAAGAAAGTGTGATGTTCTGAGGATCAAAACCACCATCTTCATAAACATCGCTATCGGGATCAGCAACAGGAGCTTCAATTGTTACTTCTCTCATTGCAACTACAAAGTTTTTACCAAGGTCGATTTCTTCTGCATCATAATAACCTTCGCCGGAAATGTTTACAACCTTGATTGCATATGTGCCGGCATTTGTTACTTCTGCAAGTTCTTCATCGCCGAGGACAACATCGAATGTAGCAACATTAGATTCAACTGTGGGTTTCTGAGCTTCTTCGTTGTATACTACATCGTTATCAGAAACTGTAAAGTCATCAGCTGTGAAAACGAGAATGTTTTCAAATTCAGCTGTTTCCGCATCAATGATTTCAACATCATAGCTTTCTGCATCGTGAAGAATAACCTGTGCTTTGCTTACTGTAGCAGCACTTGCATCGCCCTTGTCAGTTGTGAAAGCTGTTGCATAAGTGTTTTCACCTGCAAATGTGAATGTGAATGTACCTATACGAACAAGGTCTTCGCCACTTGCATCAATGTAAGCAAGACTTGTACTGGGGTTATCAATGTCTGCAAACAACGAACCGTCTTCGCCTTCAGGTACAGCATCGGACATAAAACCTACGCCAACTGTTCCGTCAGAGCTGTCAACATCCCAATAAAAACTTGCGTCTCTGATGTTCTCTGCAAAATTGAATGTTACATTGTCATAAAGCTCTGCATCGTAAGCCAATTCAACATAACCTGTGTTGATAAGACCTCCGTTTACAAGAACTTCGACAACATAGTTGCCTGTTCCGTCGTCATTGCTACTTTTGCCACGGAAAGTATAAGTGACTTCGGATTCCACCGGTTCAGCTTCCTGTGCCGAAGCAACAAAAGCAGAAGAACCGATTGTCATCACTGCAGCAAGAAATGCCGCAAGTGCACGTTTGAAATTGTGGTACTTCATAAAGTCCTCCAATAAATTTATTTTTGAACAGCATTTACAAATTCTGCCGTTCTATTACACATAATATTATACCACATATATAAAATTGGATAGCAAATATTGTAAACAAACGGTGTCCTAACCTTAAATTTTGTATGTTTCTTTTAATATACACAAAAGCGACAATGCTTTTTTGTTCAATATAACCAAAAAGCACTTTGTTTCGTAAAAAAAGAAAAATTCTTTACATTATTTAATATTAATAATAAAATTTTTGTTCATTTATAACTTATATATCCTTTTTTGGAAAATATTTTGCATTGATTCGGTTCTGGTATTTCTGTATAATATAGCCATAGAAAGAAAGGAGGTACAAATTTATGAAAAAGATTCTTTCTATAGCAGCAATTTCTGTTTTTTCCACAGTTGCACTTTCGGTAGGTGCAAAGGCAGAGGAATGTAAGACATTTTCATTTGATGACATTGTAAGTAAATTAAAAGAAAACTCCATTTGTGAAAATTTTGATATTCAGAATGTTTTAGGAGATATTTCTGATAATAAATTTATTCAGGAGCTTCTGAAGAATTGTGAG
>JAFWWX010000010.1 GCA_017517985.1 Clostridia bacterium
CTTGTAGCACCAATCATTTGATTTAACATCAGAGAATGTAGCCTTGCCGGAAACAGTTTCGCCTTTTTCTTCTGCAATAAGTCTTGCGAAGATTGCTGCAGCTTCACTTCTTGTCATATCGTTGTCTGCTCTGAATGTTCCGTCATTGTAGCCAAAGATATATGCTTTATGTTCTTTGCCCGGAAGAACGATAATACCGTTTTCATCAGTTGTTCCGGTTACTTCATTACCTTTCTTGTCTTTGAGGACAATGGGATAATCAGCTTTTGCTTTTGAGCCGGAGGTTACTGTGATTGTGTAGTAGTTATCATCTTCCAAAAGGTTCTTGCCCGTAGGAAGTGTTAAAGTTGCTTTTGTGCTTGTTACGGACCTTGTAACAGATACGGTCTTTCCGTCTTTGTCGGTAATCTTAACTGTGGTAGAAACATAGGAGCCTCCGCCACCGCCACCGCCGGAATAAGAACCGCCACCGCCACCACCGCCGGATGACTTAACAGGAAGTGTTACTTTGCCGTTTGCATCTGTTGTGCCTGACTTGAAGGTGGTCTTATCTTTGATAGTTACGGATACACCCTTAACTGCTTTATCTTCGTTATCAGTTACAGTTACGGTAGTCTGATTTGAAGTTGTAAGAGTATGAGTTTCAGGAAGTGTAACAGTTACTTTTCCGTCCTTGATTTCAACCAATGCGTTTCCGATAATGCCTTTAGTGTCTGCCACAAGAACTTTGTAAGCGGTTTTTACATCATCAGCATTTTCGCCTTCGCCCGGTTTTGTTTCTTCAACACCGGAGTTACCTTCGTTGTCGGTTATATCTTCATTAAGCGGAGGGAATACTGCCTTGCCATTAGCATCCGTCTTTTCGGTTAAAGTCTTTGCAACGGGTTCTTCAGTTGCATCTTCAGCCTTGATAGGAGCTTCGGTAATAATAACATTCAAATCCTTAACAGATGTTTTGTCTGTCTTGTTCTGAACTGTTACTGTGATTCTGTTTTCATAATCGAATACATTACCTGCAGGAAGAAGAACTGTAATGTTTTCAGCGGTTTTTACTGTTTCATCTTCGTTCTTTACCTCTGCATTGTGTGTAACAAGTGCTTTTTCGATTGCACCTTTTTCATTAACAACAGTTACGATATATCCGTCAACTTCTGAATATCCGTTTACATCTGTGTAGTCCATATATACGGGAGGTACACTTGCTTTGCCGTTTTCATCAGTAAGATTGCTTTCGCTCTTATCTTCAGAATCGGTAAATGTAACACTCATATCCTTAACGGGTTTATCTTCCTTGTCGGTTACTGTTGCAGTAATTCTGTTGGTGTAATCAAACACAACACCTTCAGGGAGCTTCACATTGATTTTACTATCAACGATTTCGATATAAGCATTTGCAATAGGAGCTTTTTCGTCTGCAAGAACTACCTTGTAGCCATTTACAGTTGCTTCGCCGTTTACATCTGTCATATCTTTGTGAACCGGAGGAACGATAGCCTTGCCGTTTTCATCAGAAACAACAGTTTCAACATTTTTATTGCCATCTGTAAAGTTTACAAATACTTCTTTTGCAGGGTTTCCGTCTGCATCTTTGATTTCTGCAGTAATTCTATTGTGGTAATCGAAAACAACACCTTCAGGAAGAACTACATTGAGCTTTCCGTCAACCATTTCGATATATGCGTTTTCGATAGGTTTTGTTTCGTCATAGATTACTACATCATATCCACTAACAACACCTTTACCTTCGGCATCAGTCATATCGGTATTTACCGGAGGAACTACAACCTTGCCGTTTTCATCAGTAAGAGCAGTATAGCTTTTTTCTGTTACATCAAGAACTGTCACAGACTTATCTTTTACTGCACCGCCGATAGAATCGGTTACTGTTACAGTAATACGGTTTGCATAAGTGATTGTCTTTTCTTCAGGAAGTGTTACTGTGATTGTGTTATCGTCATTATATTTAACATAAGCATCTGCGATGGCACCGAGTTCATCATTTACGAGAACATTAAGCTCATTAACATTTACATGACCTTCTTCATCGGTATATCCGTCAGCAGAAGTAGGAAGTGTGATTTTGCCGTAAATGTCGGTTTTACCTTTTTCGATAAAGTCAGCATCACCGAGAGCAATTACAGTTACATCAGCCTGAGCTTTGCCGTTATGGTCTGTGATAGTTACGATAACGGGTTCTTCTCTTGTAGGTTTAATACCTTCAGGAAGATCCACAACTACATTATTGCTTTCGCCAATGTAGATTTCGCAGTTCGGAATAATAACATTTGCCTTATCGGTTACTGTGATTACGAAAGTTTCTTTTGTTTCGCCATCTTCTTTACCGATTGTGCCGTTATCATCGTTGGTGTTTGTCTTATTGTTTGGAACGATAAGCTGACCGTCTGCATTTGTAAAGCCGATAGCCTTATTTCCGTTTACATCTTCAATGTAAATCTTGAGGTTTTCTTTAGGCTGCTGACTTTCTGTGTAGAAAGCAGTAATTGTTGTAGGCTTTGCAAAGTCAAGAAGTCTGCCGTTTGTAAGCTTAATAGAAACATTGTCATTTACATCAATAGTAAGCTCTGAATTGAAAATAGGCTTGCCGTTTTCATCTGTAAGGATGATTGAGTAATCGCCAACTTCTGCTTTACCGTCTTCATCAGAATTGTCCTTGTCAATTAACTGAGGAAGGTCTGCACTCTGCAATGTTTCACCGCAGACAGTACATTCAATATGCTTTGAGCCTGCAGCTTCGATAGTTGCCGGAACATCTACAATCCATTCGGAAGGTGTATGTCCTAAAGGCTCTTTATAATCTGCCTTATAGGTTTCACCACATTCACAAGTGTAAGTGGTATATCCCATAGTCAGACAAGTTGCATCGGTTACTACCGCTTCGTATTCGTGAGCCAATTTATCTGTGTAATCTGCAACATATTCCGCATCGCAGTTTTTACAAGAGTAAGTTGTATGACCAAACTCTGTGCAGGTAGGTTCTGTTACTGTCTTTTCGTAATCGTGAGGAATCTTGTCTGTGTAGTTGCCTTTGTACTCGTCATCACAGTCATTACATTTGAAAATGGTATAACCCATTTCGGTACAAGTCGGAGCAATTACAGTTTCGGTATATGTATGCTCAATGCTTTCTTTGTAATCGCTGATATATGACTTTCCGCAATCAGGGCAAGTATAAACTGCATAACCGTGTTCTGTGCAAGTAGGTTCAACTGTTTCCTTGTTGTAATTGTGTTCTGTCATATCAACATAATCGCCAACATAACTGTCACCGCAATCTTCACAAGTGTATGTAGTGAATCCCATTGAAGTACAAGTAGGTTCTGTAACAATGCCTTTATGGTTATGAGGAATAGCATCTACATAATCACTCACATAGCTATCATCACAATCAACGCAAGTGTAAGTTGTATAGCCGTGCTCTGTGCAGGTAGGCTCAGTTACAACCTCGTTATAATCGTGGTCGATTTTATCGGTGTAATCGGATACATAGCTATCGTCACAAATTACACAAGTGTAAGTAGTGTATCCCATAGCCGTGCAAGTAGCATCTGTTACATCAGAATCGTAATCGTGTCCGAGAGGAAGTACAAGAACAGTTTCACAAACTTCACAAATCTGAGGTTCTGTGCAAGTTGCTTCAGCTCCGGGTGTATGACCGTTAGCATCTGTTGCCATAATCATCTTTTCGCCACATTCATTTAAGCAATGATATTCGATAACACCTTCAGCATCACAAGTTGAGCTTGTTACTGTATGACCTTCATCCCAATCGTGTCCTAAAGGCTCTGTGTAATCAGATACGGTGTTAAGACCGCACATAGTACAAGTTGATGTTGTGTAGCCTTTATCTGTGCAAGTAGGTTCTTTTGTTACTCTCTCGTAGGAATGAGAGATAAGCGGCTGAATATTATTGATGTAGTTATCTCCGCATACTTCACAAGTATGTTCCGTATAACCTACATTACGGCAAGTTGCGTTATGATTTACTGACTTATACTTGTGTTCTCCCGCCTGAGTTGTTGTCTGATAGAAGTCACCGCAATCTGCACAAAGAGTTAATACAAGACCGCCCTGTTTACAGGTGGCTTCTCTGATTACAATGTCATCATAATCGTGACCGAGAGCAGGTGTATAATTTCTCTTATCAAGCTCACCGCATCCGTTACATTGGAATCTTTCATAACCAAGTTCTTCGCAACTCGGCTTTACTGTTTCGAGATAGTGGAACTCGTGCTCGTGCGTCTGAGGTGGAAGAACAATTATAGTTCCGTTTGAATTATTTTCTTCTTCATCATCGGCTACAAGGTGAATGTAAGACACACCGTTTTCTGTCATAACCTCTCCGGCATAGGAATAATCAATTTCATAATAAACTGTGTAATATCCTGCCTGAGTATAGTTAGGTGCAGAAGTCTTTGTGCAACTGTCAGCAGATGTTCCGTAACGGATAGAAGTTTTAACACCTCTGTCTGAAAGGTCATTTACAGTTAAAGTATGTGCATCGCCATCTTCAATGCCGTAGTAAGAAGTGATAACAGATTTTGCAGTTACATATTCGCTTGTTTCATATCCGCAATCATCACACTTTTCAGCAATATAGAATCTGTTATTACCAATCTGTCCGTCAACCTGTTCTGTAAAGTTATGTTCCTCAAGACCTCTTGTAGCTCTTGCGTATGTTCCTTTACAGAACTTACAGTATTCGCCACGCTTGAGAGTTGTCAGGTGGTAATCTTCATCATAGTTTTCGTATGTTGTGTTATCAAACTGAAGATAAAAGTTGTTATCACAAGGATATAAACCATATACATTATTATTAAAACCATAATGCAAATAACCGCTGCCGGGGTTTATAGTTCCGCAAGTCTGACACACAGCCTTTGTCCAATGATAACCCGTATAATAAGCATCAACACCGGGAGTACCATCATCAAGATTTCCACGACCTTCGCCGTCAATCTTTGTTCCGTCTGAATACTGAACATCACGATTGAGTGCAGTTTCGCCTGAACGGGTATATTCGGGAACTCTGTATGTTAAAACAGTTGTGGTCTTATCACACACGCAACAATATTGTGTTTCATAAGTAGTTGTCGCATTGACATCAAGCTCGTTGGTTCGGTTATTTGACGATAACCAAACTTCTGCCGGATCGGTATATTCGTTGCTCTGTGCTGCAAATACATTCGGCACAAGCGAAGCCATCATACAAATAGTTAAAATAATAGATAAGATAGACTTAAAATTTCCTTTTCTACTCATTATTTAATACCTCCATATAAAAAATTTTGTCCAATTTGTTTTTGATAGAGAGCCACCGCTTTTACGGCGGCTCTCTATAACGGGATTTAGTTGTCATATTATCTGCCTTTACCTTTCTTTCGGTTCTTCTTTTTCTTTTTCTTATTCGGCTGAGAATGTTCGTGTTTCTTTTCAGGAGCTTTTTCAGCTTTCTGTTTATTCTGTTCAGCTTTTATATCCTCAACCTTTTGCTTTACGGAAGGCTTTCCGTTAGTACGGTTGTCCGTTTTGTCTGAATCCCCGTGCTTCATAGATTCGCTCTCTCGCTGATTTTCTTTCGCACGGGGGAACGGGTTTTTTGAGTGTTCATCCTTTTGTTTATCAGGAGCATCTTTGCCGGGTTCATTTTCGGGTTCTTTCTTTTCAGGCTCCGGTTCAGGTTCAATCTCTTGTTCGGGAGCAGCATACCCAAGCTTTTCCATAATATAGTTGAGCTTCGTAACATCATCTTGCTTTGCAATAATGTCACATAGTCCTGTATCATTCGATTTATCATTTACCGCAGTAAAGAGAACACCGTATTTTTTTGCTTCTGAATTAAATTTTCCAATGTCGCTTTCTTTGATTTGCATAATACAAAGAGGTTTATCAGATTTAAGTAATTTCTTGAGATTGGTTTTTCCCTGAAGCTTGTTATCTTCTTTCAAAAGGGCAATAACAATAGCTGCAAGATTCTTTGCTCCAAGTCCCGTAAGCTTTACAACTTCTTCGGTAATCATCAAACCTTCTTTGACCATCAAATCAGCGACCTCGCCGCTTGTGTTCATTTTCTTTCGCCTCCATTTCTGCTTGTTTTTGCAATTCCTGAGCTTTCTGTTGTTTTTGAGATATTTTGTAAGAATCAAGAGATATTGCATTGCACAACCTGATTTCTTTTCTCAAATCCCGAAGCTCGTCATTGATTGCCTTCGCCTTAATTTTGATTTCTTGCTCATTATCTTCAGTTTTTGAAGCATAGAGCTTTTTGCGTTCTTCAACTAACTCATTGATTTTTTCCTCCTTTGATTTCCGATATTCCGAAAGCTGAGTTCCGGTTTCGATTTCATTCTTATACATAAATTCAAACTGCTTTTTGTAGCGGTCAAATTTAATCAGTTCATCACGCATATAAAATGACACTCTCTGCGGAACTTTCTTTTTCTTTATTACTCCGAAAAAATAAAGGTAGTGGTAGTATAAAGCTACGAAGCCTTTCAGCTTTGTTGGGTTAGCATTTTTATATGTACTTCCATAATCAAAGCCATTGGAGAGTTCTGACGGGGATGCCATTTTTATACCATTACGATTTGCAATAATTCTTTCTTTGATTGCTTCTTCGGTGTAGTATTTACCAAGCTTATCAAGACGGATTCTCTTTGTTCCAAATGAAGGAATGAAAGAAGTGTATTTATACTGCGGTCCTCTACGGGTAACTTGATAACCTCTTAATTCAAGTTGTTTCCAAAACTCTTGCATAGAGTATGAACATTGGATGATAGTGTCAATTTCTTCTCGAACATACTGACGAATTGATTTACCTTCGTTCTCTTTCAGCCATTCGATATAACTCATACCTTTGTGTTTTGGATGTTCAATGACATACAGACAATGCTCTCTGCAAATTTGATCTGATATACCACGAATATCACCGAAATAGTCCTTATATTGGTTTCGGTATTTATATCCGTCTTTGAAAGAAACTGCATTAAATATGATGTGATTATGCAGGTGATCTTTATCTACATGGGTTGCAAGCACAACCTCAAATCTGTCTGCAAATAACCTTTGCACTAATTCAACACCACATTGATGAGCAATATCAGGTGTTGTTTCAAAGTCCTTAAATGATTGCACCAAATGATAAGCAAGTATGCCATCAACTCTATGTGATTTACCTTTTTCATATTGGGTAGTTATCATTTGCCTTACTGCGTTTTCTCTGCTGCAATTAAACACATCTACATACAAGGCACTTTCTGTCTTGTCTTTATTTGTGATGTATTTTTCAGGACCTTCAACTGCTTCAATATCCAACTTGAATTTTGTCTTATCAGGGTTAGTGATATATTTCATACTGTCATCAAGTCTTGTAGAGATAGTCCATATTTTTGTATATCCCATTATTTAAGCTCACACACCTTATTCATAATCTCATCCAAAAGCTTTGTAAGATAATCAATCTTTTCCTTACTTATAGTTTGTTCGGCATTAGCTATATGAGCAATCTGATTTATATTGACACCGATAGCATTTATCTCTTTCAGGAGCTTATAGTATGTGTCGGGAGGTCTTGCCCGAAGTTGTATTCCCATAACAACATTCCGTAAGAACTGTGCTCTTGTAAGTCCGGCTTTTTTTGCTTGTTTTTCTAAATGGGAATGTTCATCTTCAGTTAGCCTTAACTTAAATTCTCTGCCACGCATACGCATTGAAATTCACCTCCTTTATCGTTCAGGTTCATATCGCTTTCGCCGATGAACTTCTGAATTTTCTTTTTCACCTTTAACCTTTTCTGAAACATCTTCAACAATGGCATCATAATCCTTAACTGTTCCTTCGATTGTTTCAAACGGAACATTATAATCTTTCAGCATTTTTATTAAAGGCTCTCTCATATTTCTTGCCTGTTGTTCGGTATGAACTCTGCCGATTGGATTGAAGTCCTTAATTCTGTCAATGAGATAATTTACATTGTTGTATGTGTTAAAAACATTTAGCACAACCTTATTAAACTCATTACCAAGAACTGAACTCTTGTTGTAAAATGCAGTTAGGAATAAGGGGCAATCGGTAACAATAACATCTACCTTATCTTTACATCTGCTTAATCGGTAACTCTGTGAACCGAAAATATATTCCTGATTCATAAGAACTTTGTTGTTGTTTTCCCATACCATATCCTTTGCAAATTCTGTTACAAGCTCTGCATTTATTCCTTGCATTTTCAACTTTGAAAACACATAGGCAGCACCCGTTGATTTACCTGCACCGGGTACACCGAACAGATTTACTACAATCATTAAAACCACCTCATTTCATATTGCAAGCATCGGGGTATTAGGGGCGAAAGCCACTAACAAGTGGCTTTTGGGGGACCAAATGCCGTGCTTGCTAATGCAAATGCTTCCGCATTATATTTCTCTTGGGTTTTACCTTCTTCTGATTTGCATTATAAAGATGAAACTATGCAACATACCGTATGTTTCTAAAAATTTGTTTCAAAAAGTTTTCGACATATTGCGACTTTTGTTTTTTCGTGTATTTCATCGAAAACAAGAAGCCTACTGTTTTTTAAGCAGTAGGCTCATTCAAATGTCTTACCAAAAGTAGCTTTTAGATATTGATATGTACTATATTCAATTTGTTCACTATCAACCATTTCTTTCAGGTGATATAACTGCTCAATATAGTATCTGATAGTCTTGCAATCTTGAGGGAATCGGATATATATTTCTCCGTTTTCCATTTTCATTTCAAGACCGAAAATCGAATCAATATGCATTAGAGTATGAACAGTTTGTATATCAGTTTCAAGAGAAGGTGGAAGAATAGCGTGTTCTGAAACTCCTAAAATTTCACATATTTTTATAACCGTATCTCTTTTAGGTGTTCTTGAATTGCTCTCATATTGAGCCGCCCTTATATCAGCAGTTCTGTCCGAATAACCTAACATTTTGCCAAGTTCTTTTTGGGTTATGCCAAGATGTTTTCTACATTGCTTTAGCGTCCATCCTCCAATATTTTTTATTTTAAGCATTTTACATCATTACCTTTCCGGCTCGTGCCTTTTCTTATTGTTTTGTTTCTCCGCTTCGTTTTGCTTAATAAGGTCATTCGCAACATCATCAACCACATCACGAAGTCTGTCCATATAGGTCACATCCGTCTTTTGCCATTCGTCATAACAAACAGATAACGGGTAATCTAATTTTGCAAGTGCTTCAACCTGCTTGTCAGACAGAGAATCATCTTCAAAAGTAATCAGAATATCATCACGCATTACTTTCTCATAAGCTCTGTCAATAATCTGTTCCGGGGGAAGCGTTTTAAGGTGTTCGATATAATCGCTTTGCTCTTTAGCCGCTTTCTCCCATAAAGTTTGTCTTAAATTTTCTTTACTCATTTTCATCGCTCCAATCCTACAACTTTTTTCTGTGGAATTTCATTTTCTTCAGGTTCACCGAGGTCAGCACCTTCTTTGTCTTTCTTATCCATGTCGAGAAGAACTTCAACCTCTGCAAGTCTTTTTATTTTTTCCTGAAGCTCTGCTTCTTGTGGGAACTCTTTTTGAGATTCAACCTTTGCAGTTTCAAACTGCTTTTTGGTTTCTTCAAGATTTTCCTTTACAACATCTAATCTCTTTGGAAGTCCTTCAAGAGCATTGTCAAGTCTTTGCAAGTTACCGAACACATCTGTACCAAGCTCTACCTTATGGCTCAAATGCCCTTTGAGTGATACATAAAAAACCTTTGTAGTTGTATCAAAAGACAAGTCCATTGAAAAACCTCTGTAATCGCCAATGGGTGTCGGTTCAGGTGATGTCATTTTCTTGCATCGCTCAAGTAATGCCGTACCGGCTTTCTCTTTATCGTGATATGCAAGTCCATCAATCGTCATCGGATAGAAAACATCTTCTTGTTTCGGATATTTCTCTGCAATGGCAATATCTCCCTCAAAGCCTTTAATTCGCTCTGTAAGGTCTGCAATGGTTCGGGGGTATTCTTTTATTACCTTGTCCTCAAGCTCGTATTTTTGGCTCATAAATGACGATTTAATGAGCTTTAATTTAGCTACTTGTGTATCCAAGTCCATTTTCTCTTTGATATACGGATTTCCCGTTGTGAGAGCTTTAATCTCTGCATAAGAAAGAGCCATTTCGTCAATATCTTCTGCACTTCTTACCGGAGATTTAGAAGTCATAATCTGACCGATAAATTTCTGCTTGTTTTCAACGAGCTGCCACATATAACTGTCGAATGTATCTTTAGTTACATATCTTCTGATATGAACATCAGGATTGGTATTTCCTTGACGGATAATTCGTCCTGCACGCTGTTCCAAGTCAGCGGGCCTCCAAGGACAATCCAAATCGTGTGAAGCATATAAAAGTCTTTGCACATTCGTTCCGGCTCCCATCTTTGGAGTAGAGCCAAGCAAGATTCTTACATCGCCCTTACGAACTTTGGAGAAAAGTTCTTTCTTTTTAACCTCTGTTTCCGCATTGTGAATGAACTCAATTTCACTTTCAGGCACACCGTTTGCTATCAGCTTATCTCTTATGTCTGAATAAACATTGAATGTACCGTCATTCTTTGGAGTAGATAAATCACAGAATACAAGTTGTGTTCCTTTGATGTCTGAAGTCTGTTCCCAAATATCAAAGACTTCCTTTGCACACGCAGAAACTTTAGAGCTTTCATCATCAGGCAAGAGTGGGTTCATAAGCCTTTGGTCAAGTGCAAGCTTTCGTCCGTCATTGGTAATCTTCAGCATATTGTCAACTGACGGATCAACCATTTTATTACGAACTTTCTCTGCACGGTCTGCAAGCTCTGAAACCATTTCTTTCTGAATTTCCGTAGGCTCTACTGCGATTGTCTTATAGTGCGGTGTAGGTGTAGGAAGGTTAAGCATATCCGCAGTTTGAATATCTGCAACATCCTTAAACATTGCCATAAGTTCAGGCAAGTTAAAGAATTTAGCAAACCTTGTCTTTGCTCTGTATCCCGTACCTTCAGGTGCAAGTTCAATAGCAGTAATTGTTTCACCGAAGGTTGATGCCCACGCATCAAAGTGTTGCAAGTTATGTTCCCGGAGGGTGTTGTACTGCAAGTATCTCTGCATTGTGTAAAGCTCAACCATACTGTTTGATACAGGAGTACCCGTTGCAAAAATAACACCTTTACCGCCCGTAAGTTCATCCAAGTATTGTGTTTTCATAAATAGGTCGGATGACTTTTGTGCTTCTGTCTGTGCTATACCGCCGACATTTCGCATTTTGGTATAAAGGTAAAGGTTCTTGTAGTAGTGAGCTTCATCAACGAAGATTCTGTCAACGCCGAGTTCTTCAAAGGTAACAACATCATCTTTTCGGCTTTGGTCATTGAGTTTCGCAAGCTTATTCTCAATAGCCTTTTTTGATTTCTCAAGTTGCTTAATGGTAAATCGTTCTGCATTTTGAGATTTAGCTTCGATTATTCCGTGCATAATCTCTGTCTTTTGTCTTTCGAGGATAGCAACTTGTCTTTCAAATGACATTGGTATCTTTTCAAACTGTGAATGTCCGATGATAACTGCA
>JAFWWX010000217.1 GCA_017517985.1 Clostridia bacterium
CGGTCTTTTGCGGAATTACTCATCAGCGCACTGTCTATGTCGGAAATGAGGTCAAAAACGGTTTTGATACGCAAATCACTAAGCGGTTCGTCACCGTATTTGATTTCACCGAATTTAACATAAGACAGAATGTTCTGAAGAATACTTTCAAACAAATGGCGCTTTCCGTCATCTTCCTGCTCAATAAGCTGGGTTACGGTTGGCATTTGCTCAAAATGAATTTCTCTAAGACTTTCCAGTCCGTATCTTAGCGTACCGGGGAAATTAAGCAGCATTCTGTCTTCTATATACCCATCCTCGATTACATTGCTGATTTCGGATGCTACATATTGGACTGCCTGCATATTTTCTTCAGAGTCATTAGCATAATCCCAAAGTGCTGCTTCATTCCTTATATCCGCATTGGTTTTTAATATAGGCTTCTCCGGAAACCATTTACCTTGACCAAGCATATTGATTTGAGTCTGATCAGCAAGAAAATCTGTGTAAAGAACATGTCCCAGCTCATGAGCAAAGAAACCGCATATAACCTGGTATCGGTTTTCTCTGCCTCTGACTTTGGTAATAAACTTATGACCGCAGTTGATAATTATGGACCTGTTGTTGGTCATTGCGGTCAAACCGCTGTCAGGCTCCCAGACCAGATTAACATGAACACGGCGATTGTATTTATACCGCCGTGTCTGTGCTGCCGCCATATCTTCAAAGTGTCCCGCCAAAAGACGGGACGTGAAGAACTGACGGTCCGTTATTTTACTACGCTTTTCATTCAAGCGCTGTTTGACTAATTTGTGATTCACCCTTGCCATTACAGGGTTAACCTCCTTTCAAAGAATTTATGCTGTAGCCCTCTTTCGCGGTGGAGCGAATATAGGTTCAAGCACAGATGTTATCATAGCCTCGCGTTCTATTTCATCCGTGGTGGCTTTGCTGATAATTGTGTACAATGCTGATTCATAGACATTGTTTGTTATTGCACTACTCTCAATCCAGTCAATAAGGCTTCGCATACCATAAGAACCGTCGGTAACGCCATGACTTCTGCAGTATTCTGCAAGGTCATTTACGACCTGTACCATCTGGCTTACCTGATATTCGTCGGTTGCTCCGGTTACGCTCATTGCTCTCTGGACCATAACTTCCGGAGAAGGAGCTTCCACATCGCATACCAGACTCATTCTGTCAATAACAGACTGATTCATGCCGCGACAACCTTCGTAACTGATGTTCGTAGTTACAATGACCACTGCGTCCGGGTGTCTTTCTATAACCTCACCTGTTGGTAATGTTATAGAACCGGTCTGTTCAAGAAGTGAGTTAAGACCAACAAGTACACCGGGCTGCATAATTGTGGTAGGTTCTTGCACCTCAACAACGTATCCATTCTTCAGTGCCATCAGGAAATCGGTCTCAACGTAGGAAAAACTCTGTCCCTGTGAATTACCTGAATCATCGCGCTTTGACAGGTCTTTGATTTTATTCGTAACCTTATCAAGCACAAGACGCATACAATCCTGAGTGGAAGCAGTGGGCTTATCCTGACCTGTAAGTGCTTTATACACACCTTGAGGATCATAATCCATATCATCCAAATCAGGCAGGTTCATAAGCTTTGCTACATTTGCATAGTTGATACCGCCCATAGCCTTTAACTGCTGACGTTCACGGTCAAGCTGTGCATCTCCCGTAGAGCTTGCATCTGCATCAGGGAATATCTGACCGATAAAATCGTAGATTTCCGTTCCGGCTGAGCAGGTGTATTTCTTATACGGAAGACCGAGTCCTGCAGCAACAGCTTTTGCACCCATTGTTTTACCTGTACCGGCAGGTCCACGCAGGAGGAAGTTTCTCATCTGCATAGACTTTCCTGTGGTACACTGAGCATGCTTACAAATATCCACAACCTCTGGCGGTATAATATACCATTCGGGAAGCTGAGGAACCATTTGCTCTTCTTCGGGAGTCAGTGTTCTTGCGTTGTTCAGTGGATACTTATTTACAAAATCGCTATGCTCAATAAAGGTACTTGCTTTTTTGATTTTAGCAGGCCCCGTAGAGCCGAAAATTGTAAACTCACCACCGAGTACAGCGTGAGGAGTAAAACTACCCGAATCAATATGGCTTCTGGTTACACGCATAATATTACCTGATTTGTCAATATCTACAAGCACATGCGCTGCGCAACCATCATCCTTTACACGTCGGTATGCATTGTCGCACATATACGCCATTGCATCGGTTGCAGTATTCATATCCGAAAAACCGGCAATATACTGATCGTAGTATATGTCAAAATACTCCTTGAACTCATCATCCTCCAAAAGAGCAGGAAGCATAGCCATCATTACGGCTGCACCGTCTCTTGCTGAATTATGAGCCACATACGACTCAAGTGTTTCTGTACTTTTATCATAAACACTTGCAAGCAGTATTCCTGAAGTTTTGTCATACACAACCAGATGATATTCGTCCGGTCCGTTTGAAGATTTATACTCTGCAACGCCTTTGTTATCAAGCGTACCGAAAGCACCTTGTCCCGTGCCGTTCATACAGCCACAAGCAGCATTTACTGCTTTAATTACGGTAGTGCATAAAGTTGACACTGTGCCGTCACCATACTTTGATGAAACCTTGATTTTCTTGTTTTTCACCGTATCGAAGGGTTCAGCAAGGTTACGGCCAAAATTGAATAAATTTGATACATTACTCATTGTAAATTCCTTTCTGCATTTTACTGCGTGAGATTAATCTGTATTCCTTTAGGAACACATTCGAGATTTTCTATCTCGTTCTTCTGAAGCTGCTTGCATACATCAATCCAGCTTTCTTTTACCGGAAGTTCATCCGCTGTTATGAGGACAAAAGTCTTGCCTTCGCCAAGTGCTTCATTACAACGGGTGTTAAGCTCCATTATATGTGCCTCAACCCATTCAAAAGCAATCAGTTCATAGTTTTCCGGTAACTCTTCGTCTGCGTCGTCCAAATCATCCACATCCGTGTCATCAACAAGAACATTGGTCTCAGGTTCACCGA
>JAFWWX010000218.1 GCA_017517985.1 Clostridia bacterium
AAAGCTACTTTGAAAACTGTACCGAAAGTGCAACACTTACTTGATATTGAACGGGAAATGGAAAGAAAAATTGAAAACAGAAATAAGGAGAAATCACGATGAAAAATATGCAAAAAATTGATGTAACAAAATTAAAGGAATTTCAGAACCATCCTTACAAGGTAAAGCACGATGATGAAATGGAAATGCTGATTGAGAGCATAAAGGAGCACGGAATTTTATCTCCTATCATCGTCAGACCACTTGAAAATGATGAATACGAAATAATCTCAGGACACAGAAGATTGTTTGCAAGTAAACGAGCAGGGCTTACAGAAGTTCCTGCTCTTGTTGTTGAAATGGACAGAGATAATGCGGCAATAGCTCTTGTTGACAGTAATCTTCACAGAGATAACATTTCACCGAGCGAAAAAGCCTTCGCTTACAAATTAAAGATGGAAGCTATGAGCAGACAAGGACATAGGACAGATTTAACTTCGGGACAACTTGTCCCGAAGTCGGATGACAACAGAACATCTGCTGAAATTGGTGAAGCGTATGGTGAGAGCTATAAAACGGTTCAAAGATACATACGCCTAACATATCTGCACCCAAAGCTTTTGGAATATGTGGACGAAGGGCGAATTGCTTTCACTCCTGCGGTTGAGCTTTCTTACCTCAATGACATTGAACAACAAGACCTGATACAAACCATTGAGAGCGAGGATTGCACACCATCACTATCTCAGGCGGTTCGTATGAAAAAGTTAAGTCTGTCGGGAAAACTCGATGATGATAAAATCCTTGAAATTATGTCAGAGGAAAAAGCAAACCAAAAGGAACGGATAAAGATTCCGACAGAGCGTGTGAGGAAATTCTTTCCTGAAAGCTATACCAAAGCACAAATCGAAGATGCTATTGTCAAACTCTGCGAAGCTAATTTCAGACGCAGACAAAAGCAGCAGGAACGATAAATTAAATAAAAAATCTTGATGGAAGGAGAATGAAACAGTGAGTAATAAGAGCAATGTAATTCAAATTCCACAGCACGAGATTGATGCACTTGCTCGCTGTTTATTGCCTGAACTTATTGCTTTTTACGAAAGCGAAGATGGGCAAAGAGAATTTGAACAATGGAAAAAGGACATTGGAAACAAGGAAAATGAATAATTTTACTAACGGGCGTCGCTGATTGCGATGCCCGTTTTGCATCACACATTTGTACAATTAAAAAGTTAATGATATAAAAGGTGTATACCAAGAAAGGAAGTGAATTTATGAATGCGGTAATATATGCACGATATTCTTCGGACAATCAGCGTGAAGAATCTATCGAAGGTCAGCTCAGGGAATGCAAAGAATTTGCCGAAGCAAATGACATGATTATAGTTGATACTTACATAGACAGAGCGTTATCAGCCAAAACCGATAATCGCCCTGAATTTCAGAAAATGATTAAAGATAGTGCAAAGGGAGCTTTTGAATTAGTTATAGTTTGGAAATTAGACCGTTTTGCCCGTAACAGATATGACTCGGCACATTATAAGGCGGTATTGCAGAAAAATGGTGTTAAAGTTATTTCTGCAACAGAAAAAATTTCTCAAACGCCCGAAGGCATTTTGCTCGAATCATTGCTCGAAGGTATGGCAGAATACTACTCGGCAGAATTAGCAGAAAAGGTTACACGAGGACTTACTGAAAATGCTTTGAAATGCAAATACAACGGCGGAACCTTACCAATTGGATATGCGATTGACGAAAATCAATTCTTTGTTATAGATCCTCTTACTGCACCTGCCGTATTGGATGCTTTCAAGCATTATGCAGAAGGTGCAACAATGCAGCAAATTACCGACGAATTAAATTTAAGAGGTGTTCGTACTAAAAAGAACACTCGGATTACATTAAACACGGTAACCCGGATGTTACACAACAGAAGATATATTGGCGAATACAAATACAGCGACATAACAACTCCAAACGGAATACCTCCGATAATTCCGGTAGATTTATTTGAAAGGGTGCAAGATATGATGAAAGCAAACAAAAAGGCTCCGGCGAAGCATAAAGCAGAAGATGAATATTTACTTACCACAAAACTGTTTTGCGGTAAATGCAAATGTCTTATG
>JAFWWX010000219.1 GCA_017517985.1 Clostridia bacterium
GCGATTTCAACAAGATCAAGTCCCTTGTCGTATGCCATATCAAGTGCCTTTTTTGTTGCGAGAATTCCGAGCTGAGTGCCGTCGGCATCAATTACTCTTACTTCTTTAGCTCTGATCTGTTCATTAATCGAAAGCTCTTTTGTGTTGCTTGCTATGTGGAACACCCCCATTAAAATATCGACAAAACCGGCAAAAAAAATATGCACAGACAAAACTGTGCATACGGTGAGGATAAAATCCATACAAAATAAAAAGAGCAAAGATAAAAGCCCTATTTATATATTGTACCTTGCACCGTAAGCGCCGGGTGAGAACATCACAAAAGTGGTTCTTCTTCCTTGTCCGACAGATATAATACCATACTTTTCTTTGTTTGTCAAGTGTTTTTTGAAAAAAATATAAAAAATCCCATCCGGAATTAAACCGGACGGGATTGGGGATACGATTAATTATTCTGTTACTGCGGAGTCAACAATATGTTTTTTAAGAGAGTCTGTGATTTGATTGTTATCAATCATTTCTTTAATAACCTGGTTTGCAACTTCAAGGAGTTCGGTATCTTCCTTGCTGATTGCAAGACCATAGAATTCGGGGGATTC
Source organism: Clostridia bacterium (assembly GCA_017517985.1). Next base: position 600 of record JAFWWX010000219.1, read on the forward strand.
TGCTTCAATCTTAATAGTATCAAAACCATTTACAGTTGCTATGTTCAATGCTGTGAGGTCATCAATAACAATAGCATCATACTTATCACCAAGACCAAGAGCAGCAACATTAGCGTTAGCAAGAGGAACGATAGTAGTGCCTTCAAGCTTCAGCTCATCCATATATATGTGACCGGTTGTAGCCTGCTGAACAGCAACTGTTTTTCCTGCAAGATCATCAACTGACTCGATAGGGCTGTCCTTGGGAACAATAATGTGCTGTGTTGCTTCATAATATACATCAGAGAAGTTTACTTCCTTAAGTCTGTCAGCTGTAATTGTGAAACCGGAAGCTCCAATGTCAGCCTTTCCTTCTGTAACAGCAACAATAATAGATTCAAACTTTGTGTCAACTATTTCGAGTTCTGCTCCGAATTTATCAGCAATCTTTTGACAGATGTCAATATCAACACCTACAATTTTTTCACCAACCTTGTATTCAAAAGGAGCAAATTCGGCGTTTGTGTAAATAACAAGCTTATCTCTTTTTGCAGGACCTTTTACATCATCAGTTTCATCATTTGTTTTGTCATTATCGGCTTCTGTTGACGGAGCTTTTTGCTCTGTTTTAGGGTCAGTATCGGATGATGTCTTTGTTTTATCGCATGAAACCATACTAAATGTGCCTAATGCGAGAATTGCAACAAGTGCAAATGTAATAATCTTTTTCATGATTATTCCTCCAAGAATTAAATTTTCGTTATAAAACGATTGGATATATTATAGCATCTTAATATTGTGATTTCAAGAGATTTTATTAAAATCGGTAATTTTATCCAAAAATAATATGAAATACAGAGCTTAATTTGTCAGAATGTTTATTTTTTGGCTAAAAAAGACACGAAAAATGAATAGAGATATTGTTTTTTTGCATAATTATGCAAAAAACACGAAGAAAATATACAAAATACGACAAAAAAAACTTGACAAAAGGATATAAGGATGATATAATGTACAAGCTTTCGGGATGTAGCGCAGTTGGTAGCGCGCGTGGTTTGGGACCACGATGTCGCAGGTTCGAACCATGTCATTCCGACCATATATCGGTGCGTGTAATAAAAAGCACGCACCGTTTTGTGATAAAAATACTGTTACAGATAAAAATAGGAGAAAAAACACAATGAAATTTAAAAGATTTCTTTTGAACCTTATGTTAGTATTATTGCTAACATCGCATTTTGGTGTATTTACTGTGAGTTGTCAAGAGGCTCCGATGGTTGATGTGACGGTTCAATCTGAGGAGAACCAGCAGACATCACAAAAGGGGACCGATGATAATGCAAAAAAAACTGCTAAAACTTCGCCTGATCTAAGTGCTATTTTGGATTCTTTAGATAAAAAAGTTCCTGAATCCGGTAAAGCTCCCGAATCCGTTCTAAATGAAGAAGAACAAAAAGAAGTGATAGAGTATAAGAAAGAAGCGGAAAATCGTGGATTTTTTGATACACTTAAATACAAATTCTATAAAACTTTCATTGAACAAAATCGATGGATGGAATTTTTAAAAGGTCTTGGTAATACTGTTTTAATTGCTATTGGTGCAACTATGATTGGTGTTATTATCGGTTTGATAATTGCCGTCACAAAGGTATCAAACGATATGGTTGAGAATCCGGGGATTCTTCTTAGATTTTTTAATTTTATATTCAGTATTTATACAACTGTAATTCGTGGTACACCGACACTTGTTCAGATTATTATCTTCTACTTTATTATCATGAGCAAGTCTGAAAATTATATATTATCAGCTATGTTGACATTTGGTATTAATTCAGGTGCGTATGTTTCCGAAATTGTAAGAGGTGGAATAAATTCCATTGATAAAGGTCAATTTGAGGCAGGTCGTTCACTGGGGTTGTCACATACAACCACAATGACATTTATCATTATACCGCAGGCAATAAAAAATATTCTCCCCTCAATAGGTAATGAATTTATTATTCTATTGAAAGATACATCTCTAGCAAGTTATATAGGTGCTCATGAACTTATGAAAGCAGCTGAAACTGTCAGTGGGCGTACATATGATGTTTTATTCCCTTATATAAGTGTTGCTTTGATTTATCTTGTGATGGTAATTTGTCTTGAACAACTCTTCAAGTATATGGAAAGGAGAATGGCGAAAAGTGATAGACATTAAGAATTTATATAAGACCTTTGATGGCGAAAAAATGATTCTAAATAGAATAGATGAACACATATCCAAAGGTGAAAAGGTCGTAATCATAGGCCCGTCAGGCTCAGGTAAAAGTACATTTCTCCGTTGTCTCAATATGCTTGAGCTTCCCACGGAAGGAACAATAACTTTTGAGGGAACAGAGATTACAAACCCTACAACAAATCTTAATCTTATACGTGCACAAATGGGAATGGTTTTCCAGCACTTCAATCTTTTCCCGAATTTCACAATACTTAAAAATATCACCTTTGCACCTGTAAAACTTGGCTTGCAGACAAAGGAGGAGGCAGAAGAAAACGCAATGCGTCTTCTTAAGAGAATCGGACTTGAGGAAAAGGCGCTTACATATCCGAATATGCTCTCCGGTGGTCAGAAACAGAGAATAGCAATCGTGCGTTCACTTGCAATGAACCCCAAGGTAATGCTTTTTGATGAACCTACATCCGCCCTTGACCCTGAAATGGTAGGAGAAGTTCTTGAGCTTATGAAGGAGCTTGCAGATGCAGGTATGACAATGGCAGTTGTAACTCACGAAATGGGCTTTGCAAGAGAAGTTGCCACAAGAGTTCTGTTTATGGATGAAGGAAAAATACTTGAACAGGGAACACCTACTGAAGTGTTTGATTCA
>JAFWWX010000220.1 GCA_017517985.1 Clostridia bacterium
GTCTTTCAACAGACATTGGTATCTTCTCAAATTGGGAATGACCTATAATAACAGCATCATAATCTCCGGTTGCAATTCTGCCACAGAACTTTTTACGGTTCTTTGTTTCAAAGTCTTTCTTTGTTGCAACAAGGATATTTGCCGCAGGGTAAAGTTGTAAGAACTCTGATGCCCATTGTTCCGTTAAGTGATTCGGAACTACAAAGAGTGACTTATTACAAAGTCCAAGTCTTTTGCTCTCCATAGCAGCAGCAACCATAGTCCAAGTCTTTCCGGCTCCAACTACATGACCGAGCAATGAGTTACCACCGTACATAATTCTTGCAACTGCATCTTCCTGATGTTTGCGAAGAACTATTTCAGGGTTCATTCCGCTAAAGGTAATATGGCTACCGTCATACTCACGAGGTCTGTTTGAATTAAACCTTTCGTTATAGAGCCTTGTAAGTCTTTCTCGTCTGTCGGGGTTCTTCCATATCCAATTATCAAATTCAGCTTTGATTAAGTCTTGCTTCTGTTGAGCTATCATTGTTTCTTTTTTATTGAGAACAGGTTTCTTTTTACCTTCTTCATCTTCAACATAATCAAATATGCGAACATCTTTAAGGTTAAGTGATTCCTCAATGATTTTATAAGCATTTATTCGCTTTGTACCAAAGGTATTTGTTGCTTTAACACCCTTGTCATAGCTCTTGTTTGAAATAGACCATTCGCCCGTGATATTTGAATATTTAACCTCGATTTTATCCCTTGCATACCAACCGGGAGAAAGAAGCTCGTAAACGAACTCTTGTATATCTTCTTGTGGTATCCAAGTAGAACCAAGACGAACTGTAATCTCACTTGCAGTTAAATCTTTAGGTTGTACTGCCGTAAGTGCTTCGACATTCACATTAAATGTTTCATCGTGTACGGCAAGTGATTTTACAACAGACAACTTTTCTCTGACATTTCCCGAAAGGTATTCATCCGCAGGGATGTATTTTGGTTCGTAAATACTGCCTTCTTCATAATGTGGGTTAATAAAGATAACACCCTTTAAGTCATCATAGAGTTCTTCTTCGGTTTTACCCGTAAGACTTGACATAAGCTCCATATCAATCTTTGCTTTTTCTCCAATAGAAACCGCCAAAGCTTCAGAAGATGTATCAACCTTTGTTATCTCTTGTTTAGCGCCGATTGTTCGCTTCGTGAACATATCGGCTTTTCTTTCAAGCTCTCCGTTTTCGTCAAGAACTTCAAGAGAACATAAAAGGAAGTATGAACTATCATCCGAAAATGCCATTGAATTACCACGAGAATTGATAAGTCCGTATTTATTTGTGAAATCATCATAAATGGTATTGAGCTTTTCTTGTTGCTTCTGAATCTCCCAATCAGGATAGCCTTCGGTTTGATATTCAATCAAAGTACGAACACAATCACGAATAGCAATCATACCTTTAATACGGTTCTGTGCAGTTGCGTTAAGCTCAACTTTTCGCATTATACTGTTTTCACGAAAATACACATCACCGTCAACCAAAGTGAAGCTAAAGTTCCTGACATCAGGATCGGCAGGGATGGTCAGTTCCTCATCATTTGAAACATCGTCAAACTCATATTCGGTAATAGTAGCGTGAATATTCTGAATTGCTTCGTTTAACTGCTCTGACAGAGGAACATCCTCATACGGCATACAAGTAGGTGTAGGACCAAAAGGACCGCTTACAGTTTGCATTTCGCCAAGTATCATATCAGGGTTATCAACGAAATACTGATTGACAGCAATACCATTCTCCAAAGTGCCAAGATGCACCCAATCGGGCATAATATCTGTCATTCTA
>JAFWWX010000221.1 GCA_017517985.1 Clostridia bacterium
CAACAAAATCCGTTGGTTTCAAATTAGCATCCCGGAATCCATGTTTGATGTTGTTTTCGCCCACTTCTTTCACAAATTCATTGATTTTTAATTCGCTCATTGTTTTTCATCCTCTCTTTCTCTGTAATGTACATATTTATCATTTTCGCACTCTCGGCATGGATATAACCTTTCATTATGTATCAGATTGCTAGTCCGATGCATAACTCTTTTTCTGTAAAATGTACAATAATGATTTCTGAAGCATTTATCCGCAAGTGCTTGTTGCTCCTGTTCTGTAAGGTCAAGGAATCCGCATCCATTGCAATCATATAACCTTATTGGCTCGCCCATGAAGTGCGCCCGAAATACATTTTTATCAAAATTCGTTTTTGATTTTGTATTTTCCAAAATCGTTTCTATTCCAGCACTTTTTAGCAACGCATCAATTTCTAACACTTTTTGCCTGTACCATCCAAATTGATAGTTTTTTGACCTTTCTTCGTCGCATGGGAACATGAGATATTCAAAGCCGGGGTATTCTCTCATTGTTAAACTATTTTGTGATAATTTTACCTCAAAATTCAACAAAATTCTAAGGATGAATGCCAATGTTTTTCCGTTTCTTCTGCCATCGGGAACAAAATCGCTTTCAAGCATGATATAATCCTTTTGCTGATCGTCTAATCTTATTCCTAATGCTTTTTCAACTTTCTTTAGGGTCTTTCTATTCACTTTTTGCCCCACTATCTGTTAATTATTCTTTGAATTTCTTCTAAGGAATATTGTACAGAATCCATCAAATCCGGGATTGCCGCCTTTCCTTTTTCTGTGTCGTAACCATGAAGCGAAATTTGCAATATGGCATGATGGAATTTGTTGGTTATCTCTATTTCTCTTGACATCAAAAGATTTACAACTTCATTTGTATTCATCCCTTTTTTCATTTTTCCTTGCTTTCTTCCTCGCTTTCTGCATCTGGCCCCTCGCCGTATTTTTCAGCGCATTTTTTACTATCGGGGTACAGGAACATACACGCACCTTCTGTTATATTGCAACCATATCCATGAAATTCATCCGTATGGTATGCAGCTTTGCATTTTCCGGCTGTCATAATAAATCACACTCCTATCTAAATTATATATGCCTTATCGTCAATGTAATAATCCGCATATATTTTTCTGCAATCATTGCCGTATTTTTCGATATTTTCCGGCACATTCTCATTTACATAATCAAATTCCAATCCGTGCGACTTGCAGAAATCAATAGCTTCCTGTAACCTTTCGCCGCATCTGCAAGTCCACAAAATCAGAATGTTTCCATCTGCTTTGATGGCTTTCGCCTGTTTCATTGCGTGTTCCCTTATCGGCCCGATGTCCGGGAATTTATCTTCGCAAAGCGTACCATCAAAATCGAAAGCATATATCGCCATATTCTGCGCCCCTTTCAGATAATTACACCGTTTAAATGGTCGATTTCATGTTGCACAATCTGCGCCAAAAGCCCGGTGCAGTGCATTTTCTTGATTTTAAAAGCCGCATCCCTGTACATAATATCAACCCATCTTTTGCGCATTACCTTTCTTTCGCCATCTAAGGACATACAAGATTCCGTTGCAACATACCATTGTGTAGATTCCTTGACGATTACCGGGTTAATCATTGTCACAAAATCCTTTTCTGTGATTTTCACAACAATAACTCGCTTTGTGCTGCCAATCTGATTTGCAGCCATCCCCAAGCATCTATCCGTGTGGAATCGGGCTGTATCAAGCATATCAACGATAATATCCTTTACTTCCTCAATGCTTTCCGCTTTTTCAAGCGGTTTTTCCAAAAAATCAATATCTCTTACAATATCTTTTATCATGTTGCACTCTCCTGTCTTAAATTCTCCACGATGCCCGATAAATTATCTTTCATAAATACCGGGATTCCGGCGGAATGGCAAACATTATATATTTTTTCAATCCATCCGGCATCGGCGATTATTTTATCTTTGCGGTTTCCTGTTTCCTGTCCGATGATAACCCAATCAACAGGCGGCGGAAGTTTTCTTTCGGAAAATTCCTTTTGTATCGGCTCAATGCTCAAAAAGGTTTTGTGCTTGTCTGAAAAGAAAAATTCCGTTTCATCATCCGTTATAGTCGTGCCATAAAACATATTATCATCCGTTGGAAGTAATCCGGCTTCGGCAAGTTCTTTGTACCGGCCCGGATTTTTTGTCAAAAACATATATCGGTGCTGCTTATATTTTGCACACACCTTGAATACCTCTAAAATCCATTCATCGGGAATCCATGCCCCAAACAAATCCGCCATGCTGCAAACAAAAATTGTTGCCGGCCCCTTGACGCTCTCCGGCTCTTGCATCCTGTACCGATGCAATGTCGGCTCGAATCCATAAGGAAAAGCAATGTATCGCTTTTTAGGATAAAAATAGTATTGCTTATTTTCCAAAATGTGCAATTTATTACTTTTCATATATGCCCTAAATTCCGGGCATTCCTTTCCGTTGGTCTTGCCCGGACAATCCGGGCAAATTCTGCAATTACCACATTCATATTCCAACGGCGCAAATCTTTTTGCGATTCTTTCAGCGTAACAATAGGGGCATCCATGAAGGCATCCTGTAACCGGATTCCATGTGTAATCGCACCATTCTATTTTTGATTTATTCATATCCCTTTAATCCTCGTTGCGGCCATATCCGCCATGTGGGTGTATAATACATTCGGGTACAACTCAACCGCCCTTCCGTATGCGTTCCAATTTGATTTTTCGTCAAATGCTCCCATGTGCCATCTGATACAATACATTTCTTCATCCGTTAAATCGGGAATTAGCATCGCCGCAAGGATGGCGGATTTATCGCCGTGTCCTGTAAGAAGCTGCTGCTTGTTGTATTCATACGATGTCATGCCCTCATTTGCTACTTTGCTGTACATATCAATTTTGCAAATATCATGCAGATAGCCGATAACATAAGGACTTCGGGGATTCTGCCACTTTAACCCCATTTTCTCGGTATATTCCAAGAG
>JAFWWX010000047.1 GCA_017517985.1 Clostridia bacterium
CCTTAGATACGCAAACCAAAACTTATGAAAATCCGTTTGTCTTCTTGAAGCAATAGGTATTCTTACATTGTTCTGAACGAAAAGTTCTGAATACTTATATCCCGTCACATAATGTAGATTTACAATAAAGGATTTGTGAACCCTATAGAAGAATGAATTTTGTAAAATCGCACACCATTCGTCAAAAGATTCTCTTGTGGTAAAATTCCCTTGTGTAGTAACAAGTGTTACCTGACGGTTACCACGTTCAACATAAATCACATCGTCAACTAATATTTGCTTGTGCTCGTTATCAGTCCACACATAAAAATCAACATAGCTTTCATCAATATATTCCATTGCTTTTTCAAGCCCGGAATATAGCCTGTCCGCATTTAAAGGCTTTTCAAAGAATCTGAATGCCCTCAAATCCATTGCCTCGTCCTGATAATCGTTATATGACGTAACGAAAAATATAACAATCTTATTGTTTCGTTCTTTCAGATTTTTCGCAAGAGATATACCGTTCAATTCATTCATTTGTATATCAAGAAAAGCAAGCTGATATATTTCATTGCTGTCAGCAACAGCTTGCGGATTATTAGCCGTATCTATTGTGAAATCCGCAACTCTGCTTTGCATAAAATTTTCAATATGTATTTTTAGTTCGTCCACATATTGCTGTTCATCATCGCAAATAAGAATTTTCATTAAAAATCACCATTATCAGTATAGCATAATTCATTTAATATAACAACTGAATGAGTCTGCGTTTCGACAAGAAAAATCCGCAGTTCGTAAAACGCTATTGCTTGAGCAAGAAATGTTTTTTATCCTTTATCTAAGAAAAAATGAAAGGTGTGTTTTTATGAAAAACAAATTCAAAAACTTTATATCGGTATTGTTGGTCTGTGTTTTGCTTGTGATGTCGATGCCCATGCAATCGTTTGCCGCTTTTGAAAATTTAAAAGTGCCTGTGATACAGGAAATAAAACTTAACGAATCTTCGCAAGCGGTTTCTCTCAAGGAGGTTGATGACCATTTTACAAGTGTTCTTGAGACACTTGAAGAAAATGATGTTGAACTAAAAAATATAAGCGATGAACAACTTTCGTTTTATCTTAGTCTTTTGAATTATAATTTGTATCTTTCTGCTTTTGAGTTTGAACTTGATGTTACTCTTTCCACTGGTAAGACGTATTCTGTTTCTGTTGATGAAGGAGAAATAGAAATAAACAGAATTTACAACATAGTAACAGAATGTTACATAAACTACAGTACATATCTTGAAGCTAAAGAAAATGGGGCAGATAAAATCGAAATCAACCTTTGTGCCACCCCTTATAATAAACTTACCAACAACTACTGTTATGATACGGAATACATAACAACAGATGAATTTCCACTTGTGGATATGTATATCAAAAGCTTAACTCCTCTGTCGGGTATTTCTGAAAAGGTTTATGCAGATGCTGATTATTGCGAAATAGATGGTGCTGAGTTTCTAATTGAATATGCAGATGGCACAACCGATACCGCTAAAGTTTTTCGTGATACGCCAGCTTATACCAACCCTTATGACTCAATGGAAAATTATACACTTAAAGGAATACCTCTCTACGCTTGCTATTTTATAAATTATGATGATGAGACGGAAGAAACGACTGCCGAATACATGGTTGCATATCTCGATGCTGTTTATACACAGTCCGTAGAAGTTAATGAAGAGTCTCTAATTGGAAATGTTAAAATTACAAACTACGTTATTGACAGCAAAACAACTTGCCTAAACTCTATAGAATATGAAATAACCTATATAGATGGTAATGTTAAGTCTTTTACTAAAAAGTTTAATCAAGAAGAAAATGAGATGCTTCATTACGGTCTCAACATAAACGCTTTTGACGGGTATATTGTTTGTGTTGATATTTCTATGGATGATGGCGATATGGAAACTATGAAAAATGATAACATCTATATTACTGTGAGTGTTGGAGAACATTACGATAGTTTTATAATAGAAAACCCAAACAAGGATATAACAAACATTGCTTTGAATATAATTGTTTTCATTCAGAATCTAATTGCTAATATCAAGGATTTTCTATTCAATTTATTTTATTGATAAGATTTTTGCCGTTGTGCAAAACAATAAAAGGATGGATAATAATTATGAATTTTGATATATCAAAAGAAACAATTCAAAACGGAATGAAAATAATGAATGGTTTCGGACTTCGTTTAACAGGTTCAGAGGGGCAGCAGAAATTTGTGGATTATCTGAAAGACGAAATTCACAAAATGGGTTTTAAGACATACAGTGACCTTTATTCCTTTGACCGTTGGGAAGAAAAGCATTCTTCAATAAAAATCATAAATTCTGACGGCGATGAAGAAATTGAAGTCACCTCTGCGTGGCCTTATTCGGGAGAAACTGATGAAAACGGTATTACCGAGGAAATAGTAGAGATATTCGGTAAGCATATTAACTATCTTCCCGCAAGAGGAAAGATTGCACTTGTGAAAGTTAAAGACCTTGAAAAAGTGCCAACAGGCTTTGCGTTTAATCAGCGTAATTCATACCCGAAAGGTTTGTCACTTCCGAAAAACTATAAAGGTCCCGTTGCTGATTCATTCGTAAAGATACCTCTTATTTCTGTTGCAAAAGCAATGGGCGTTAAGGCGGTTATCTGCATATGGGAAGGAATGAGCGATGAAATGGTTAAAGGACAGTATCTTCCCTTTATTATGGATTATCAGGGTATTCCTGCACTTTGGGTTGGAGAAGAATCTGGAAAAAGGCTCAAAAATGCTGCGAAGGAAAAGAAGAAAGTTAACCTTGTACTTACCGCTGAAAAAGAGAGAAATGCAAAGACAGAATCATTTTATACCGTTATTGAGGGCAAAAATAAAAAAGAAGCCATTATCATCAACACTCATACCGATGGTATAAACTGTGTTGAGGAAAACGGCCCTGTTGCAATGCTTGAAATGATGCGACACCTTAAAGATATGGAGCTTGACAGGACACTTATCTTCGTTTTCGTTACGGGTCATTTCAGGCTGCCGAATTTTAAGCAACACGATATTCAGGCTTCGTCAAAATGGCTAAAAAACCACCGGGATATGTGGGACGGCAAAATGGGACATATAAAGGCCGTTGCAAGCCTTGGTGTTGAGCATTTAGGTTGCACAGAATGGAAGGACAATGACGGAGATTATCAGTGCACAAATCCCATTGATGTTGAGCTTGTCTATACCGCAAACAAAGCTATGGACAAGGTTTATTATGATGCTCTTGAAGGCAGAACAATGATCAGAACAGTAACAGTAAAGGGACATAATTTCCTTCATTTC
>JAFWWX010000222.1 GCA_017517985.1 Clostridia bacterium
ACAGGTGAAACTTGGCTTGATTATTACAATAACCAAGTCGCAGTTTTAAGAGAAGAGTTAAAGAACTTATAAGGAATGAACATTGAAAAAAATCGGCACATTGAAAACCCCAACCATAAATCAAAATGGCTACCATAAAAACATTCTGACTAAAGAGAGAATTGGAACATTATTTATTTATCCGACCGATTACACCCCTGATGACTGTTTATCTTGTGACGGGTATTCTCTTTTGATTATTGATTATGAGGATTTATACAAAGTCATCGGAAAACAATTTAATCAAGAGAACGATCCTGAAAATACATTCAGAATCCCTGATTACAATATTACAGGCAGATTCTTACAACCGAACGGTAATGTTGGTATTCAGATTGATGCAGGCTTGCCTTCACATAAACATTTTGAATTCTCAAGTGCTGTAAATGGTACATCGTCAGATAATAAAACAACTCAGCAATTAAGAAATGACATGCAAGTTAATTCTCTGTGGTATAGCGGATATGCGGCATATGTGTTAGCACGAACGAATTCAAACGCTGATGTTGGGTTATCATCTAACCCAACAAGCACAACTATATACGGGAAATCCTCAACCGTTCAACCTCCATCACAGACAGTGCATATCTGCATTAAATACAAATAGTAAAATATATGAAAATATCAAACCTAATTACAAATGAAGTTAATCAAAACGAATATCACTTCAATAAACTAACAAGAAATAAAATCGGGATTTTATATGTTGCTCCTGTAAACATAGTTCCCGAAGACTGTCTTGCTTGCGATGGATATGTATTAAAAATAATTGATTACAAAAAACTTTATTCTGTGATTGGTGATTTTTTCAATAAAGGCGAAGAAGCTGAGGATGAATTCAGAATTCCTGATTACAATATTACAGGCAGATTTTTACAACCAAGTAAAAATGTCGGGATTTCAATAAATGCAGGACTCCCAAACATAATAGGTGACTTTACGTGTCGTTCAAGTCATTCATCAGGATGTTTTAGGTCAACATATCATTCTGTAGGACAGGCTTATTGGAATAATGTCAACAATGATTCTTTTTACCTTAAAACTCTCAATGCAAGTTTATCAAATGAAATATACGGCAGTTCAAATACCGTTCAACCTCCATCACAAACAGTCCACATCTGTATCAAATACAAATAGGTGAATAAATGAAATTATTTAATCTTTCAGTTAATCAATTAAATCAAAACGGATATTCAAAGAATATGCAAACAAAAGGAAAAATCGGAGCATTATTTGCATTCCCGATAAACCACACTCCTGATGATTGCTTATCTTGTGACGGATATTCTCTTTTAATTGTTGATTACAAAGATTTATATAATCTGCTCGGAAAATCATTTAATCAATTAAATGATCCTGATGATACATTCAGAATCCCTGATTACAATGTTTCAAAAAGATTTCTTCAGCCGGGATCGGAGGTTGGAACTTTAATCAATGCAGGACTCCCAAATATTACAGGTCAATGGCACAATGTCGGGGTTGAACCGGGAGCTGAAGGTGTTAGTGGTGCATTTGTAAATCACAATTGGGGAAGCAATTTCTTTTATCACGCAAGTGGTCGTGCTTGGGGATTGGGAGGTTTTGATTTTAATGCCGCTCGCTGTTCAGGAATTTATGGTGCATCTTTTACCGTTCAACCCCCGTCACAAATTATTCATATCTGTATCAAATATAAGTAGGCAAAAATGGAAATAAAAAATCTCAAAACAAATCAATTAAATCAAAACGGATATTCAAAGAACATGCAAACAAAAGAAAAAATCGGTGCTATTTATACATTCCCTGCCGATTATACACCTGATGATTGCTTATCTTGTGAAGGGTATTCTCTTTTAATTGTTGATTATCAAGATTTATATAGAATTCTCGGGACTAAATATAACAAATCAGGCGATGAATCAGGGACTTTTAGAATTCCTGATTACAACATTACAAAAAGATTTCTTCAACCGGGAACAGATGTTGGTAAGCAAATTGCGGCAGGAATTCCTGACCACTCCCATACAGTTAAAGCATTTTATTGGGATAGTTCAGGTGTCGCTGAAGAGGGAAGAGGAAGCCCTGATTATGGACATCAAAAAACTCTAACGACAAGTAATGCATCTGCGAGCAATTCTGTATATGGAAATTCTACAACCGTTCAACCCCCATCACAAATAGTTCATCTTTGTATCAAATATAAATAGGAAAATATATGGAAATAAAAAACCTTAAAACAAATCCCCTTAATCAAAATAATTACAATATAAATAAACAAACCCCCGATCAGGTTGGCTCTCTTGTTGTTTATCCTGTAAATTACACGCACGAGAACACTTTGTCCTGCGATGGATATGTACTTTTAATTGAAGATTATCCTTTGCTTTATTCGGTAATTGGGAAAAAGTTCAACACAGGAACTGAACAAGCAACCGAATTCAGAATTCCTGATTACAATATTTCAGGTCGTTTTCTTCAACCGAGTTCAAGTCCTGCAACGAAAAAAGAAGCGGGTTTACCAAACATAACTGGTGTAGTTGGAGCTATTGGTGCAACAGGAGCTACACATACAGGTGCTTTTTATAATTACGGAAAAGGTGGAGTGTTATCGAATAGTGGCGAAGCCGATTACAACGCAGGATTTAACGCTTCTCGTTGCTCAACAATTTATGGAAATTCAACAACAGTTCAACCGCCATCACAGGGCGTTCATGTATGTATTCGTTATAAATAAAGGAGTTTTATATGACATCACTATCAAAAGTTTGTCTGCATTGGACAGCAGGAAGCAATAAACCCTGCGATACCGATTTAAAAGCATACCATTTTTTAATTGATTCTTATGGTCGGATTTATCCGGGGACACATAAACCTGAAGATAATTTAAACTGTAAAGACGGAAATTATGCGGCACATTGCGGAGGTGGAAACACAGGATGCATCGGTATATCTGTTTGCGGAATGGCAGGTTTTAACCTGAATAAAAAAGAAACAAAATACCCTCTTACTCAAAAGCAAATCGAAACCCTGTGCTGTTTAACGGCTTATTTAACAATTAAATACGGAATTATTATTAAGGAAAATTCAGTATTTACCCACTATGAATTTGACCGTAAAAAAGCAAAACCTGAAGGTAAAATCGACATCACTTATTTACCCTATCTGCCGAATTTACAAATAATCAGAATCGGCGGTTATCTCAGGAACAAAGCCGAATGGTACAGAAAAAAGATTAAAGAAAATAAGTACAAGTTAGAAAAGAAAGGAAGTTATTATGAATTTATTTGCGTTTGTTAAATCTTGGAAAGATTTTAGTTTTTTGTGGACATTGATTCAACCGTTTATTTTGAAACTTTTGAAAAAGAATGTTCCAACATCAATTACGAAATTATATGAAAATCTTGCAAAATACACACAGCCGGCACTCGACAGTTTGTATAAATTAAAAGCCAAGATTAAAGAAACACCAACAGAAGTTGATGATTATTGTTTCGATCAGGGTGTAACAGCCATTGAAACTTTTGCGAATTACTTATTAGGTGAAGTTCAAAACTTAAGAGCATAAGGAGGATTCAATGACTTGGCGAGATTTATTAAATGTTCAGAATGTTGAAAAAGGCTTTTTTCGCTCCTCAAATTCCTACGGGATACCCGACATCAGAAAGGATGAGTTCGATATAAAAGAACTCATCCCATATCGGGTGGACAAAAACAGAAAAGGAACGGCACATTTCTTTCTCGATGATTACAGATTCGAGCGTTGTTGGAAATGGGCAGACTCTCAAATCCCTGAATTAAGAAAATATGACGGAGTTTTGTCTCCTGATTTTTCTATGTACACCACTTATCCTAAAGCATTCCAAATATGGCAAGTTTATAGAAACAGATGGTGTGCCGCATTTTGGCAAGCTCATGGGATTAAAGTTATTCCAACCATTAGTTGGTCTACCGAGGATAGTTACGACTTTGCCTTTTTAGGAGTTGAAAAAGGCTCTGTGGTCGCTGTCGGAACGGTTGGTGTGCTTAATGATGAGTATGCTAAAAAATTATTCTTGGATGGATTTAAAGAAATGTTGAAAAGACTTGAACCGAAAGAGATTTTGGTTTATGGAAACAGGCTGACCGAACTTGATGAATATAAAAATATCAGATGGTTCGAGCCGTACATGAATAAATTTAACGATATAAAAAAGAAAGGACACTAACTATGGGCGGAAGAGGTTCCGGCGGTGGTAAAGGCGGTGGCGGAGGCGGTGCCGCTAAAAAAATTCCGACAGGCGAGGGAATAACCGATAAAAACGAACTAATCAATTTATATAACAGCATTTCAGGTAATTCCAATTTGACTGTGGATCAACGAGTAAAAGCTATGCACGATATTGAAGAGAGAATTAAGGAATTAGATGCTAAAAAACAAGCGGATCTAAAACAAAAAAGACTTGATGCTCTTGCAAAAGCACGTGCAAAGCGTGCCGAAAATAAAAAGAATGGCATAAAACCTGAAAAGAAAGAAAAAGATCCAAAAAGAACAAAAGCTAAAATGTCTATGGACAGCACAGTTTCAGACCTTAAATATAATTTAAGACGAGGTGTTGAATCAGACGGATATATTTCAAATTCAGACTTCAGGGTTGAAGATTACGGAAATTCCGTCAGCGTACAAGTCAGATATTTAGGAAAATGGAAAAATCCTTCACACGCTCGTTATGAGGAAGATTACGATTGGCAGGAATTAAAATCATCAAGCGGAAAGCAAATTGATAAAGTAATTAAAAAATTATCCAAACAGTCAGGTCGAAAAATCACTTGGGGAGCAAGTGAAAAGAATTGGATCGATATAGATATACCAAAAATGAAAGGAGACTAATAAATGGGCGGTCGAGGTTCAGGAGGCGGCAGATCAGGTGGAGGTGGTGGTGCATCATCTCAACAGGATCACGAAGTAAAACTCCGCAGTCTTAATGAAATATATCAGGAAAAATACTCTCAAATGACAGATTCTGAATTAAATCGGGCATTAACTAATGCTAAAAATCAGATGAGTAAAGAGGAAGCAAAAGTCCTGCACGAACAACAGAAACTCCAAAAAATGGTGGATGAATTTAAAAAAATGAAAGATACCGATCCGGGAGTTGATGAAAAATGGAATGCCATCGATAAACAAACTGGTGTTTTGAATGATGCACGTGCAAGATTGGATATCAGATCACAGGCATATTATTTAGGTATTAACGAAAAACACAATGTCAGAGGGAAATACACCGCAAATGATATTAAAAATATGTCTAACGGACAATTAAACTCTTTCTATAATAATTCATACAAAGAAAGCTCAAAAGCTCGCAGACGGATTGAAAATACATCTAATCCTAAAACGAGAGCCAAATATCAAAAAATATACGATACTCAAAACGATTATTTTAACAAAGCTACTACTGAAAAAAATATCCGAGGACTTGACGGAAAAGGTTGGTAATTGTGTCTGAATGATACAAAACTCCGCTCAATGACTTTAATTAAAATCTATTCAGAGTGATGAATGTGTTTGTACACATTAAAAAAGGAGGTCACTATGACACAAGAACTAACACCAAAAGAAATTCTCAAGAGCAAAAAGGATTTTTCAGATTTTATTGAAACTTACAATCCGCCGGCAGTAACTTCGTTATTAGCTGAGTATCCACAAGCAAACGGAAAAGTAATTGTTAAAGTTGGGAATCTTACCCAAAACACAGAAACATTTGGAAGTCTTTTAAATGATTCATTAGTCAGAGAGTTCACATTACCACCATATATTACTTGGTTTGTGGTTAATGAAAAAGAGGAAATTTTAAATCAAATCAAAACCATAAATAAATATGCTGTTACAGGATTTGGGATCTTTGTTTTTAAAGTATTTTTAAATGACGATAAAATAGATGTTAAATGTATTTTAAAGCCTGAATTAAAACCTAAAAAAGAAAAAATAAAAACCATTTCAAAAACGGGTGGCATTCAATTAGATTATTGGAACGTTTATGCTGAAGTTTGTGATGAAATGGGCGAGGGTGATTATCAAATAAAGCCGGCATCACAACATTACCAAAATATACCGATTGGACTTAAAGGTGCTTATATCAAGCAAACAATAAGTGTAAAAGATAATTATGTCGCATCAGAATTATTTATCGGGGACAACAAACAACTCTTCGCAGACCTTAAAGAACATGAAAAAGAAATCGAAAAAGAACTTGGAACAATGATTTGGGATTGTAAGGATTCAAATAAAAGTTGCTTTATAAGAAGAATGATATTTGTTGATTTTACAAATCCTGATCGATATGCAGAATTCGCTAAACAACAAATTGAATTAGCCATAAAAGTTAGAGAAACATTCTTTAAATACATATAAATCGCAGGGGTTCATCCCCTGCTTTTTATATTAGACGGTCGGGTAATTTACAAGAGTAATTTATATAATATAGGATTAAAACAATGAGCAGAAAAATTATAATTAAGCATAGACGAAATCATAATTTACAAATGGAATTGACTTTGGAAGAGTTCAAAGTCAAATTTAGTAAGGAATTAAGACAAGCGATTGATGATTATAAGGCTGACGAAGAACGAAAAAATTATCTTCCGCCGTTCGTAAAACCAACCCCTGATTATGAACAGGATTTCTATATGAGCCTTATTTTTAATTTTAATAATTACGCACAAACGCAATATTACATAGCTCAATAAAGATGTGTCCGAATGATACAAAATCGCCCACAATGACTTTAATTAAAGTAAATTGTGAGTGATTAATGTTAATGCGATTAAACGAAAGGAGCAATAAATATGGGCATTATGACAACAGACAAAGAAGAAAAAAACTACCAAGCATTTATGAAGGAACTTGAAAAAATATCTAAAAAATATGGGATCGGGATTTCAGGTTGCGGAGTATTTGATTTTTTTGATGAAAACGGATTTAAAGAAATCGAATATAGAAAAGATTCCTCAAGCGGTGATTTAAGAATTGAAAAACTTGTATTTTCAGACGGTACTTCATTAGACGATTAAGGAGCAGACAATGATTGAATTGAACGGCATCTATAAATTAAAAATGATAAAAGGTCTAATTAGTAACACAGATTACAAATACAAAGTTCTTGCAATAAACAAAGAAAAAACAATGGTTTGTTGTGTTCAATTAGACGGTTTTGATGCCGGAGAGGAGTTTGTATTTATGATTGAATGCTTACTTGATCCTGAAAAACCTGACGATATCTACTTCGGTGAAATAATTAAACAAAAATAATTGTGTTGAATTGATACAAAATCGCTCCTAATGACTTTAATTAAAGTACATTCAGAGCGATTAATGTTAATGCACATTAAAAAAGAAAGGACAAAATTATGACAAAAACAGTATTAGGAAGCGAAAATACACAGTACGGATTTTATGGAACTATCAACA
>JAFWWX010000223.1 GCA_017517985.1 Clostridia bacterium
GAGACAGCGCTTTTCCAAGGTCTGCCACGACTCTGAAGGGATGCTTTTTCATAAGGGACTGTACAAGACGCACAAGAGCTCGGCACGAGCCGATTATTATTATAAGAATACCTATAAGCTCCAGCGTGCCGGCAGAAATTTCTGCCAGCATATACAGCATTTCCTTATATTGAGTAATAAAATTTCCAAACATAATAATCTCCTGTCCTGCCTTTTTCGGCGAAGTAGATTTTTACTGTCATTCTGTTTGTTTTACATATTTATTCCAGCCTGAGGATACTGTCTTTGTGCCGTCATCTCGGGTCCACATAGCTTCTGCATCGTCAACAGATTCCACAAGTGCAAGCCCTTCCTCCTGCGACATACAGAAAAGTGCCGTTGAAAGAGCATCTCCAAGTCCCGAATCCTCGCATATTACAGATACCGATACAAATCCTTCGGATGGCATCAGAGTATCCGGGTCAATAATGTGGTGATAGGGCTTGCCGTCAACATAGTAATATCTCTGATACGAACCGCTTGTAACAACAGATTCAGAACCGTAGATGTCAAGATACGCAAGGTACTCATCTCCGTTTGGATTTTCAATTCCCACATTCCACGGTGAATTGTCGGGTTTTGTTCCTATCGCGCGGATGTTGCCACCTACATTTAGAAGGTATCCGGAAACCCCTCGTTCTTCAAAGGAGCTTGCCACACGTTCCGTTGCATAGCCTTTGGCTATAGCACCTACATCCAGCTTCATAAGCGGATCTGTCAGTGTGACTGTGCAGTTTTTTTCATCTATAATCATTTTGGAAATATCAGTGTGCTCTGAGGCAAGCTTTAGTTTTTCCATTGGCGGAAGAGATGCCTCCGCCGGATTGTCCATACCGATTTCACGGTAATCGTGCCATAACGACAAAACGCTACCCATTGCAATATTTACAGTGCCATTTGTTCTGGTATACATTTCCTTTGCATACAGTAGCATATCAATAATGGGTCTGTCTACTTTTACAGTGCGATGCTTGCCGTCCGAAAGCTCGTTTATGGTACAAAGATTTTCCATTCCTTCAAAACGGTGGTATATGGAATACATTTTATGATACATAGCAAACTGTGACAGTATATCATCCGCCACAGCGTCAAATTCTTCCTTTGTGTTTTCATAACCGACAATGGTAATTACCGTATCAAAATAATCCATTGAATATGCGGAATATTTATTTTTTTCAGCCCTTTGCGTGCAGGAAGAAAGAATTAAGCAAATCAGCATCAGGACAGCAAGTGCTGTGCAGTATATTTGTTTTTTTATAATCATAATATAATGAGTTTTATACGATAAACCTTATTTATACAAAAAAAGGAGATAATTCTCCTTTTTCTGTATATTGGTATTTGGTTTTATTATAACTTACTTTGTAGCAGCCTTAATAAAGCCTGTTACATTTATTGTGCAGCCGGCAGTCTGAAGATCGCTGTTGCCCTTGCCGTCGTCGCCAAGAAGGCCTGCGATTTCTTCTTTTGTCTTGCCGATACAAGCAGCATCAAAAGCATCTGCCTGCTCGAACCATTCCTTTGTAGCTCCGCCGTATGCTACCATTCCGTAACTCATACCCTGTTCCATCTTGGAAAGAACCGGCTTTGTTGTATCAAGAGTAGAAACACCGTTTGCATCAAAAGTGAAGGAAACATCTACGCAGTCGCTGGATGCCGCAACTACCTTACTGTCAGCATCAAATGCTGCTGCAAAGACATAGGCTGAAATATCATTGCTTCCATTCTTTTCTTCTGTAGCATCTGTGCAGGTCTGTTCTGTTGCAAAGTTAAGCTCGAGAGTTGTATCTGCACTGATTTCTGTGTCGGCTGCCTTGTATGCCTTTTCGATAGCGGAAACAAATTCGTTTATCATAATTGTACAGCCGGCAGTCGTAACTTCTTCTGTACCCTTGTTACCTTCAGCAACGAGTGCCTTTACTTCGTCAAGAGTCTTTCCTACAACTACAGCTTCAAAGGTATCTGCCTGTTCAAACCATTCCTTTTTTGCGCCTCCGTATGCTACCATATTGTAGTCTTTTCCAAGTTCATACTTTGTCTTAAATTCGCTTGCAATAGCTTTTCCGTCTAATGTGAAGTTTACGGTATAGCTTGCTGTGTCAAGTTCGCACGCAGCAATTTTTCCGTCAGCGTCTACTGTAAGTGCAGCAGCTGTGATTTCAATCTCACCTGTGCCTTCTTTATTTTCTGTAGCGTCAACTGCAGAGGGCGCAGAGGTATAAACACCTGCACCGAACTTAACAGTATTTTCTGATTCGTTGCTGCCTTCATCGTTGTTATTGGGTGCAACAGCATTCGGTTCATTGTTGTTTTCGTCGTTTTTACTGTTATTGTTACATCCGACAAGAACCGTGGACATTGCCATAAGAGCGCAAAGAGCGAGAGTTAAAAACTTTTTCATAATAAATCTCCTTGAAGATATTTTTAGTTTAATTTTGCCACTATTATTTTACCATAAGCAAAAGAGATTGTCAAGTATTTGACAATCTTTTTTGCATTTTTAGGTCAATACAGATTTTTCGGTATTTTTTTTACAAGAGCAGCACCGCAAAGCCCCACAAGAATCCCTGCAATAATACCGGTGAAAGTAAGCACTACCATATAATAGCCAAGCTCCAATGTTTCAAGCAGAAGCATCGCCATAAGAATTTGACCTGCGTTGTGCATAACACTGCCTGCAACGCTCACGCCTACTTCGGACATCAGATTCAACTTTCTCAGCAGAATCATTACAGCAAGACTCA
Source organism: Clostridia bacterium (assembly GCA_017517985.1). Next base: position 2,784 of record JAFWWX010000223.1, read on the forward strand.
GTATACCTCCGGAAAGGCTGTATGCAAGAGACATTACATTACCGAAAAGCATACTTACAAGTATGATACGCAGTAAAGAAACCCCGATGGCAGAGAATGTGCCCCGCCTGTACAACAGGAACACGATTATAATATTCGGAAGTCCCATTTTAATTCCGGGTATTGTGGGGAAAAGAGGCTGTATCAGAATCTCAACATACGCAAGAACAAGAGCAAGCGAAATGCAAAGACCCAGGAATGCAGTATTTGCGTTCTTATTCTTCATAACAAACCTCTCTATGCCACAATATCGGGAGAACCTGTGTCGCTGTCGGTTATTACCGTAACCACAACCTTGTTGGGCAGACATACGATGCTTTCGCCACTACGGAATACCGGATGGTGGGCAACGCATATACCGTCAGGGCAGGAGGCACTTTCCATATATGCTTTTCCGTCTTTGATAACTAAACGGTTAAGTTCATCACCGTTTTTACCACTTTGTATATCACAGGTAATATTTTCGGACAGGTAATATATGCCGATAAGCTCTCCGTCAACCGTAACCTTAACCGTATTTCCACTGCTTCTGAATACAAACAAATAAATAAGAGCAATAGCAGATATTGCTAGCAAAGTAACAATGAAAATTATATCGTTGCGTACTTTTGCGGTATTTTTCTTACTGTTCATATCAGTCAACAACAGCCTCAAAATCGAAATTTTCCGGAAGGTCAGGGAAGAGTACCTTTTTAATACATCCCGTAGGACAGTTTTCTGTGCAGAGACCGCAACCGGTACACTTGCTGTAGTCAATGCAAGCAAGGTTGTCTTTTACGGAAATAGCACCGTTCGGGCAGTCTTTTTCGCACTTTCTGCAACCTATACAAGCATTACTGCAAGCTTTTCTTGCGTCAGCGCCTTTTTGTTTGTTACTGCACATTACCGCAACTGCCGAGTCTTGAGGAAGCATAGTAATGATGTGCTTCGGGCAGGTCTGCTGGCAAAGACGGCAGCCAAGACATTTTGAGGTGTCAACACGCGCAATACCATCATCAAGGCAAATGGCATCCGACGGACAAACTGCCGCACAGTCTCCATAGCCGAGACAGCCGAATCGGCAGGAATTTGTGCCACCGTAAAGCATTGATGCGGCACGGCAAGTTTTTACACCTTCGTAAACAGAAGTTGTACTTGTGGCACCGCAGTGGCCGTTACAAGCCACAAACGCTACCACATCTTCAACCTCATTTTTTTCAACGCCCAGTATTTCACATATTTTGTCTGCAACCGCTTGAGTTCCGGGAACACACAGATTTGGCTTTGCACCGTTCTCGGCAATAGCCTCGGCATAGTCGTCACAACCCTTATATCCACAGGCACCGCAGTTGATGCCCGGAAGACATTCTCTGACCGTTTTCTTCAGCGGATTTTCCTCCACAAAGAAAAGGCGTGAGAATAACAGCAGTAAAAGACCCGCTATAAGTGCCAGGGCAAGAACAAAAATAAATGCAGTTAAAATTCCCATAATCAGCACCTCCGGTCAGTTAAAAATACTCTTTATCACACCATCAAATCCCATAAACGCAAGGGATATGAAGGATGCTGCGATAAGTGTAACGGCAAGTCCACGGAAGGGTGCCGGAACATTGGATTCGTTTATACGCGAGCGAAGTCCCGAAAATAAAACCATTGCAAGAAGGAATCCAAGGCCGCATCCCAGAGTATTTACCATAGATTCAACAAATGAATATCCGTCAAGAATATTGTTTATGGTAACACCGAGAACCGCACAGTTTGTTGTAATAAGTGGCAGGTATACACCAAGTCCCTTATAAAGAGAGGGGGAAAGTTTTTTGAGAGCCATTTCCAGAATCTGAACAAGTGTTGCGATAACAAGAATGAACACGATGTTCTGAAGATATTCAAGTTCAAGTTTGTTGAGAATAAAATGTTGAATAGGCCAGGTTACCGCCGTTGCAAGAAGCATAACGAGAGTTACGGCAACCCCCATGCCGGAAGCCTGGTCAAGTTTTTTTGATACGCCCAGAAAAGGACATATACCAAGGAAACGGCAAAGTACATAGTTGTCAACAAAAACAGCAGTAAGAAGGATTCCGATAAGTGATGTAAAGTTTAAAGTCATATTTCAGCTTCCTCCTTTGTACAGTTTGCAATGTGGCAAAGCCCTGCATTGGGACAGCCTTTACAGGAGAATGATTTCTTGCCGGGAGCCTTTCCCTTTGTAATTACATATACAAGAGCGATAAGAAGTCCGTATACAAGAAGTCCGCCCGGTGCCTTTGTCATGTATTCGATTTTGTATTCCTGCATAAAGGGGATGGTAATACCTGCAAAGGAGCCTGCTCCAAGAACCTCACGGACAGTTGCCATAAGTGTAAGTGCAAGTGTAAATCCAAGTCCCATACCGATACCGTCAAGGGCAGAAGCCACCACCGGATTCTTGTTTGCAAACATTTCGGCACGGCCGAGAATAATACAGTTAACGGTTATAAGGTCAAGATAAACACCAAGGGTTTCATAAAGTCCGGGGAAAAGAGCCTCAACAAGCATCCTTACTATTGTAACAAAGCCGGCGATAATTACGATATAGCAGGGGATACGCATTGTTTCGGGAATTATTTTGCGAAGAAGAGAAATGAAAACATTTGAGCAAAGTAATACCACAAGTGCCGCAAGCCCCATACCAATTGCACCGTCAACCGTTTTTGTTGTTGCAAGAGTAGGACAAGTTCCGAGAATAAGCACAAGTACGGGATTTTCTTTTATGATTCCGTTTGTAAAAACGGAAAGAGAACTGTTTTTACTCATAATCATTCCCCTCCTTTCAGGATTTTAACCGCATCAAAGGCACGTTTAATTGCCTGTGTATAACCTTTAGTGGTTGTTGTAGCACCTGCAATGGCGTCTATGTCGGTGTAATTTTCTTCTGTTTTGCCTGCAAACTGGCTATAGAAGTTTTCGTCTGCACAGGCGTCGCCCAAACCATCTGTTTCAGCTTCAGAAACGGTAAGACAGTCAATAATTTTAAGGTCAGGTGTCATTGACACACGCACGATGATATATTCTCCTGAAGCCGGGTGGTATTTGTTACCGCCATTAATTCCGTAACCCTCACCCTTGGTTTCAAGAACATAGTTGCCGGAGGATGTAACTTTAGCGGAAACAACGGTTTTTGAAAGTCCCTCATAAGAGGAAATATCAATATCCTTTATTGTTACAGATTGAATACGAGCAACTGCATCTGCAAAAGCCGTTGCATTTTCCACGCCTTCTGTAACAACAGTACCGTCTGACTTAACCCCGACAAAGTTTTCACCGCAGATAAATACATAGCCTGCTCCGTTTTCTGAAGCATAAACAGCATCAACATTTTCTATAAGCTCTGTGAGGAATAGCTTTTCAAACTTTCCTTCACCCGAAGGTAAAGCCTCGGCAAGATTATCTGCGAATTTTTCTTCTTCTGTACGGATGTCAACAGAGCCACCACCGAGAATAATTGTGCAATTTAGAGCATCTCTAATTGCATTTTTGTATGCGGCAGTTGTTTTTGTGGAACTGGCTATAGTATCTACAGCATCAACACCAGCAGCGTCTTTGCCTGTGAAGTTTTTACCGTAGGTCTTTTCAGCGCTCATTGTTTCAGTCGAGGATGTACACACTGCACCTGTTACAACGCCGTTTGTATCAACACCACACATAATCACCATATTGCTTCCATAGCCTGTGGTGATAAGCTTTATTACATATCCTTTGCCGGATGTTTCCTTATAAACTTCGGCGACGGTGGACGGAAGTGTGTATGCGCCTAGATCAACCGCCTCAAAGTCGTTACCTTCAGGCATAACCTCAAGAAGCGCCTTGGTTTCCGCTGCCTTTTGATTTTTTAGAATAAGGGGAGAGGTAAATGAGTTTGTGATTGCTAGCAACAATGTGATTACAGTGCAGATGCACACAAACACGGAAAGGTTTACGATATTCTTTTTCATTAGTGTTTACCTCCCGTTGCAAATACTTTGTGTTTTGTCCACTTATCAATAAAGGGTGTAAGTATGTTCATAATCAGAATTGCGTAGGAAATACCTTCGGGATATACGCTGAAATAGCGGATAAGACCGGTAAGAAGCCCAGCACCCAGACCAAATATCACCTTACCCCATGCGGTAGAGGGAGAAGTAACATAGTCGGTAGCCATAAAAATTGCACCGATAATTACGCCTCCTGCCATTACGAAGGACAAAGCGGAAACAGCGTTAAAGCCTTCCATAAAGAGCGAGAAAACAAATACCGTTCCGATAAATACTACAGGCAGATGCCATGTTATTACACGGCGTATAAGTAGATAGACACCACCGATAAGTAAAGCTGCAGTACAGGTTTCGCCTATAGCACCGCCGTAATTTCCGAGGAACATAGTCATAAGTGATGGCATTTCTTCAGCGGAGAGGGGGGTAGCGGACGCTACCGCGTCAACAGGGAATGCAGAAGTTGCCATTGACTGAAAGGCAATAAGCATAAATACTCGGGCTGTAATTGCCGGATTTACAAGATTGTTACCGATACCACCGAAAATACATTTTACAATGATAATAGCAAAGAAAGAGCCAACGGCACACTGCCACAGCGGAATATTTACAGACAGATTCAGTGCAAGAAGTAAGCCCGTAACTGCGGCAGACAAATCTCCCACTGTTTGTTCTTTTTTAGAGAGTAAATTAAAAAGTGCTTCAAAAACAACACAGCTTATAACGCAGACAGCTATTGTAAGAAGCGATTGCCAGCCGAAAATCACAACACCTGCAACAGTTGCCGGCAAAAGCGAAATCAGCACATCTCTCATAATACCGGATGTGGATCTGCCACAATGGATATGAGGTGAAACCATTACTTTTGTTAATGAACTCATGATTTTGTAGCCTCCTTCTGTCTTTCTTCTCGAAGGAACTGTTTTGAAAGTCTGTTCATCTGAACAAGGGGGCGGTTAGCCGGGCAAACAAAGCTGCAGCAACCACATTCCATACAGGTGTCTACACACAGTTCCTTTAATGCTTCCGCATCCTTTTTTTCGTATGCTGCTGCAATTGCGGCAGGAGCAAGACCGAAAGGACAGGTGTTGGTACAGGTGCCACATCTGATACAAGCGGTGGACTTGGGAAGCTTTGCCTCTTTTTTAGTAAGAGCGAGAATAGCGTTGGTGTTTTTCATTATGGGGAATGTGGCGTTCGGCACTGTCACACCCATCATAGGACCACCGTAGATAATCTTTTCAGGCATCTCGGAAATACCGCCACAGAAAGAGAATAAATCTTCAATTAAGGTTCCGATAGGAGCAATTACATTCTGCGGATTCTTTACCGCGCCGCCTTCCACCGTCACACATTTTTCAACAAGAGGCATACCCGCACGAAGATATTCGCCAATCGAGGCAAGTGTTGTACAGTTCAGTACCACACAACCTACATCTATAGGGAGCTTGCCTGATGGAATTTTGCGTCCTACAGTGTGATAAATTAGCACCTTTTCTCCGCCCTGGGGGTATACTGCAGGAAGTGCTTTCACACTTACCCTGCAGTCGGTTACGGATTTTGCCATGTTCTGCATTGCAACAATTGCTTCTTTCTTGTTATTCTCAATACCAATAACTACATTTTTTATTCCGAGGTGCTTTGAGAACTGACAAAGCGCATAAGCCATATCTTCGGCGCGTGTAAGCATTGTTACTGTGTCACTTGTGATATAAGGCTCACATTCAGCACCGTTGACAATGAGATATTCAATATTTTCGGGATTTACATCCAGCTTTACATAGGTGGGGAAGCCCGCACCGCCAAGACCTACAATACCGCTTTCACGAACTGCAGTTATCAAATCTTCTCTGCTGTTGACTTCAGGCGGGCAGACAGCTTCATCAACTGACATTTCTCCGTCGGATTCTATAATCACAGCAGGCATAGTACCGCCCTGGGCGGTCAGACATTCGGAAATCTTTGTTACCTTACCGGATATACTTGAATAAATGCAGGAAGAAATTCTGCCGTCAGCCTCGCCGATTTTTGAACCGATTTTAACCGTGTCACCGACTTTAACTGTGGGAACGGCAGGCTTTCCTATATGCATTCCCATCGGAATGGTTACGGACTTTGGAGCGTCCATACGGATAGCCGGCTGTTTTGCAGTGTTTTTTCTGTGAGGAGTATGTACTCCCGGAAGATAAAAAGCCATAGTCATTTACCTTTCTTTGTATAATATATCACTTTAATTTTATATTTTTTGCATCATTAAAATTATACATTATTTTGCCCCTCTTTGTCAAGTGTTGCAAGTCAATATTGACATACAAAAATAAAGGTAAAACAAACAAAAAGTACTGTATTTTGAAAAGATTGACACACAGGGGAAAACAGGGTGTATTTTGTGCTTACCATACCGCGTAGGATGGTTTAAAAACAAATCAAATATAAAGTGTTTTTTGAAAAAATAAAAGAAGCGGAAAATTTATCCGCTTCTTTCACCGGTTAATAAGCAGTAAAAGTTGCAATCCTTTTTTACTTTCATATAAATAATTCATTTAAGATATTCCGGGTTACACTTCCTGCATATAATGCACTGCAACAGCACCGTCTGCAACGGCTGTTACAACCTGACGAAGTGCCTTTGTGCGTACATCGCCCACGGCAAAAACTCCGGGAATGTTTGTTTTTGTGCTCTCATCCGCAATAATGTAGCCGTATTTGTCAAGGTTAACTTTGTTGGAAAGGAAGTCGGTTGCAGGCTTTCTTCCGATACTTATAAATATTGCGTCTGCTTCAAGGCTGTATTTGCTGTTGTCCTTTATATTTTTTATATTTACAGATGTTATTTTATCCTCTGCAGTAAAAGATTCCACTGTGCTGTCCCATAAAAATTCAATATTGTCTGCGTTGAAAAGAGCTTTCTGGTATATTTTTTCTGCACGAAGACTATCTCTCCTATGAACAAGATATACCTTTTTTGCGAGCTTTGAGAGATAAACAGCATCCGACGCCGCAGAGTTTCCGCCACCCACAACAACTACCGTTTTGCCTTTATAGAATCTTCCGTCGCAGTGTGCACAGTAGTGTATTCCCCTGCCTGTATATTCATGTTCAAGGGGAATACCAAGCTCTCTGGGATTTGCTCCGGTTGCAATTATTACATTTTTAGCCTGAATTACACCGTTTGCTGTAAAAAGCTGTTTTGTTTCGCCCTCAAGGGCTACGGACATAATTTCCGTATACTCTGTTACGGCACCAAATCTCTCCGCGCCTTGCTGCATTTTCATTCCGAGCGTAAAACCGTCAACGCCCTGTTCAAAGCCGGGGTAGTTGTCAATATCACCGGTCAGTGCCATTTGTCCTCCTGGGGACAGTCGTTCAACCACAAGCGTATCAAAGCCTGCTCTTGCGGCGTACAGTGCAGCACTGTAGCCGGCGGGACCTCCGCCTATTATCACTGCATCATATATTTTCTTTTCCATACTTTTCCCCACCCTACCTTTTTTTTATATATTTATTATACCGCGAAACTTATTATTATTCGGTAACCTTGTCTCATTTTCTGCTATGTTTGAAAATGTAGAATTGGTTTATGACAGGAAATATGAAATTTATTTGTGCAAAAAGGCATGTATTGCTCAATACACGCCTTAACTTTATTATTTTGCAAAATCTGTCTTTCTGCTTTCTCTGATGAGATTTACCTTAATCTGTCCGGGATATTCAAGCTCGTCTTCAATCTTAGACGCAATATCGCGGGCGAGAAGTGTCATATCGTCATCGGAAACCTTATCGGGCTTCACCATAACTCTGATTTCGCGACCGGCCTGGATAGCAAAGCACTTGTCAACGCCATCAAAGTTTGTTGCAATTTCTTCAAGCTTCTGAAGTCTCTTGATGTAGGACTCAAGATTTTCTCTTCTTGCACCGGGTCTTGCCGCAGAAACCGCGTCAGCCGCCTGAACAAGCATAGCGATGACAGTCTGGGGTTCAACATCGTTGTGGTGAGCTTCAATTGCATGAATAACATCCTTGCTTTCGTTGAATCTTCTTGCAATGTCAACACCAAGGGTAATATGGGAGCCTTCGATTTCGTGGCTTGCCGCCTTACCAATATCGTGAAGAAGACCTGCACGCTTTGCGAGTGTTGAGTCAACACCAAGCTCGTCTGCCATAATGCCTGCAATATGTGCAACCTCAATTGAGTGAATAAGTACATTCTGACCGTAGCTTGTTCTGTAGCGGAGTCGTCCGAGAGTTTTGATAAGTTCAGGATTCAAGCCGTTAACACCAGTTTCAAAGGTTGCCTGTTCGCCGGACTGCTTGATAATGGTTTCTACCTCACGGGTACATTTTTCAACCATTTCCTCAATTCTTGAGGGATGGATTCTGCCGTCGCTGATAAGTCTTTCAAGAGCAAGTCTTGCAATCTCACGACGTACCGGGTCAAAGCAGGAGATTGTAATTGCTTCGGGTGTGTCATCGATGATAATGTCAACACCTGTAATTGCTTCAATGGACTTGATGTTTCTTCCTTCGCGTCCGATGATTCTGCCCTTCATATCATCATTGGGCAGGGCAACGGTGGATACTGTTGTTTCAGCAACCTGATCGGAAGCAAGTCTCTGAATCGCAAGAGATATGATGTTTCTTGCCTTTTCGTCTGCTTCATCCTTTGCCTGCTGTTCAAGCTCGTTGATTTTGATTGCCATTTCGTGACGAATTTCCACTTCAACCTTCTGGAGAAGGTAATCCTTTGCCTGCTCTGTTGTAAAGCCGGAAATTTCTTCAAGCTTTTCTCTTTGCTGAGAGTAGAGCTGATCAATTTCAGCGTACTTTCTGTCACATTCAGCGATTTTTTCCTTGTACTTTTCTTCCGTCTGTTCACACTGTTCAATTTTCTTGTCCAGCGTTTCTTCCTTCATCTGAGCTCTCTTTTCAAGACGGGCAACTTCGTTTCTGCGTTCCTTGGCATCGCGTTCTGCTTCGTTCTTGAGTTTGAGGGCTTCTTCTTTTGCTTCGATAAGCGCTTCTTTTTTCTTTGTTTCCGAGTCCTTCAGCGCTTCGTCAAGGATTCGTTTTGCTTCGTCTTCAGCGGATTTAATCTTAGCCTCGCCTATCTTTTTTCTGTAGGAATATCCCAGAAGGATACCTACTACAGCACCGATTGCAAGACCGATCAAACCATAAATAAGTTCCATACGCACCTCCGTGTTTTTTAGCACGAAAACCGGTGCACAACGGCATAAATTTCATCGCCTTTGGCGGGGACTTATCCCGAATACAGTTTGAGTGAGCATAGCACATACAGTGCTGTCAGAACTGCAGGGCAGTCTTTGCCTTTTTTGACGGCGAAAGAGATTTAGCCTTGTCTTACAAAATAATATTCAATTTTCTCATTCTCCTTTTTACGCACAAGGAGAATTTTTCAAAAACTCCGTTGCCGGAGCATATTTTAACCGGAATACCGGGATAGAATAAAGAAAAATATTTTAATAAGAGTGCAGCGGGATACCGTGCAACTGTAAATAAATACTATTATCGGGTTTTTACGGCGATGTTTCAGCCGTTATATAAATATGGGATTTTACCCATAAGAAAAAACTATCCGATAATGATATTTTACAGCAAAAATTCACAAATGTCAAGTGGATTGTACTAATTTTGAGGTAAATTGCTGAAAAAATTATGATTTTTTACAAATATCAAAATGGAATTTGTTCAAAGGTAACTATCGCTTTGAGAGAATTTAAATTAAGTAAATCCTTTAACAGGAAGGCTCCTCTTTTATAACATTTCAAATATCTTTAAGCATTTCTCAGGAGAAAAAATAATACTAATTATCAACTGAAAAAATAAGGGCGGAAGTCATCCGCCCAAAAGTTTTATTTATAAGAAAAATCAAATTTGCAATTTCTGAAATTATTCAGTCTTTGCTTTGCTTTCGCAATAAAGACACCTGTAAACCTTGTTCTCGGCATCTGCAAGATAAAACTCGTGACAAAGCTCCTGTTCTGTGGAGGTTATGCATCTGGGATTGTTACACTTTATTACATCTGTAACTCTTTCCGGAAGATGCAGTTTTTCGCGTTTTACAAGCTTTCCGTCTCTTATAAGGTTTACTGTGATTCCGGGGTCAATATATCCCAGAATGTCAAAATCAAGCTCTATTTCCTTTGCAATTTTGATGATGTCCTTTTTACCCATTTTTATACTGTCAGCATTCTTTATGACTGCAACAGTACAGTCAAGCTCGGAAAGGCCGAGAATATTATATATTTCCATTCCCTTGCCGGCAGTTATGTGGTCAAGCACAATGCCTTCGGTAAGCTGTCCTATAATCATTTTCCGCACCCTCCTTTATTTTACTTCAAGCTCAAGAAGCTTCATAATAAGTGCCATTCTGATATACTTTCCATACAGCACCTGCTTGAAGTAGCAGGCTCTGGGGTCATTGTCAACAGACACGGAAATCTCGTTGACTCTGGGAAGCGGATGCATAATGCAGAGGTCACCCTTGGCGCTTTTCAGCTTTTCTTCGTTAAGTATATAGGTATCCTTAAGACGGATATAGTCCTGCTCGTTAAAGAATCGCTCACGCTGTACTCTTGTCATATAAAGAATGTCAAGGGAGCTGATTGCCTCCTCAAGGTCACGCACTTCAACATATTGTATGTTGTTGGGAATAAGCATTTCGTTGATAACATATTCCGGAACTCTAAGTTCTTCCGGTGAGATAAGTACAAATTTTACACCCTTATATCTTGACATAGCTGAAATAAGGGAGTGAACGGTTCTTCCGAATTTAAGGTCACCGCAAAGACCGATTGTGAGATTTTCAAATCTGCCTTTTTCCCTGTGTATTGTCAGAAGGTCAGTAAGAGTCTGGGTGGGGTGGTTGTGACCTCCGTCACCTGCGTTTATAATCGGAATAGAGGCATTCATTGATGCAACAAGAGGCGCACCCTCCTTGGGATGACGCATTGCGATAATGTCTGCATAACAGCTTACTGTCTTTGCAGTGTCCGAAACGCTCTCGCCCTTTGCCGCAGAGCTGGACTGCGACTCGGAGAAGCCCAGTACATTTCCTCCAAGCTCGTACATTGCCGCCTCAAAACTGAGACGTGTTCTTGTTGACGGCTCAAAGAAAAGTGTTGCAAGCTTTTTGCCGTGGCATATCTCGCTATATTTTTTGGGATTTGCAATAATATCCTCTGCAACGCATATAAGGTCTTCTATTTCCTGTACAGTCAGTTCTTTTATATCAATAAGGCTTCTCATTTTATACCTCTTTCTTTCAGGATTCTGGATTCTCGCTAGGGGCGTTGCTCTGTTCCGCCCACTATAAAAGGGAGTTTGGATCTCTTTGCTTACGCCTTTGCGCCGTTTACAACAAGATAGTTCTTTATTCTTGTTACGTTTTCTTCGTTTTCCGGATTTTCTTCAAGGTACTCGATAATATCGTAAACATCAACAATGGAGTATACCGGGAAGCCGAACTGTTCTTCTATTTCCTGCATAGCGCCCTTTTCACCCTGGCCCTTTTCTTTACGGTCAACCATAATAAAGGTAGCCGCAACCTTCACATCTTCAAGGTGGGAAAGTATTTCCATACTTTCACGGATTGCAGTGCCTGCTGTAATAACATCTTCAATAATTACAACTTCTTCGCCACTCTGCGGAACATACCCTACAAAAACGCCACCTTCTCCGTGGTCCTTTACTTCCTTTCTGTTAAAGAAGAAGGGAACATTAAGGTCATTCTTTGAAAGAGCTACCGCTGCAGATACAGCAAGTGAAATGCCCTTGTATGCAGGACCGTAAAGGACAGCCTTCTTCGCACCCAGCTTTTCAAAGTAAGCCTTTGCATAGAACTCACCGAGCTTTGCGATATCGTCGCCGGTCTTAATCATACCGGCATTTATAAAATAAGGAATCTTTCTTCCGCTTTTCGCTGTGAAATCACCGAACTTAAGTACGCCGGCACTCTCTAAAAACTGTATAAACTCTCTCTTGTAGCTTTCCATAGTAAAAACCTCCGAAATTTTTATTGTTCCGGAAAAACCAAATACCGCCGAAATTTGAATTCGGAATTCGGAATTCGGAATTCGGAATTATTGTTGACTTACTGTGTAAGTCTTCTTTGTTTTTATTCTAAATTTTGCATTATGCATTGAAATGTATCAGCCTACAAATTCCTTGACGCATCTGTCGTATGCAGCCACCGGATCTTCAGCAGCTGTGATGGGTCTGCCGACAACTATATAGTCGGAGCCTATCTTCTTTGCCTCTGCGGGCGTCATAACTCTTGCCTGGTCACCCTTGTCGCCGTCTGCAAATCTTACACCGGGAGTGATTGTAAGGAACTTTTCTCCGCAGAGTTCATGTACCTTGCCTGCTTCAAGGGGTGAACACACAACACCGTCAAGTCCTGCTTCAGCAGCATTCTTTGCATAGTGCATAACAACCTTGTCAATAGGCTCACGGATAAGAAGGTCAGCTTCCATTCTTTCCTGATTTGTACTTGTAAGCTGAGTTACAGCTATAAGTAGCGGGCGTGTACCGTCCTCGCGTGTAAGTCCTTCAAGAGCCGCTTCCATCATAGCCTTTGTTCCGCCTGCGTGAAGATTTGTAATGTCAACATCAAGACGCGAAAGCACTGACATAGCCTTTTTTACTGTGTTGGGAATGTCGTGGAGTTTAAGGTCAAGGAAAATCTTATGTCCTCTTGACTTTATTTCACGGACAATTTCCGGTCCTTCCGCATAGAAAAGCTCCATACCTATCTTGAGGAACAGCTTTCTATCCCCGAACATTTCAAGAAAATCAATTACCTGTTTTTTGCCTGCAAAATCGCAAGCGATGATTACGTCTCTACCCATTTTTTGTACCTCCGAAATTTATGTTTTTCCGAAAATTCCCAACACCGCCGAAATTTATAAAATTCGGAATTCGGAATTCGGAATTGTGTAGGATTTTCGTTCGCGAAAATCTCAATTTTATTGTATTCGCTTTGCGGGAATTAGTTTGTCGCTTCAATATATATAACCAAGCGGTGTAGGCATCTTACACACCATTGTTCTGTAAATTACGAAACCAAATTCGTACTCAAAAATATTAGTCAATGAAGAAAAATCGTAGTTTTTCATTCAAAATTCCGAATTCCGAATTCATAATTCCAAATTATAATCTCACCAACGATGAAATTCTCAGTGTGCTGCTCCAACAATATCCGCAAGGCTTTCTATTCCATATTTTTCCATTACTCTTGGAAGATCAGCTATAATATCTCTGCATGCAAAAGGATCAATAAGATTTGCAGCGCCAACCTGCACAGCTGTTGCACCTGCAAGCATCATTTCAATTACATCCTCGGCATTTGACACTCCGCCCATACCCACTATCGGAATCTTTACTGCATCATATACCTGATATACCATACGAAGAGCCACCGGGAATATTGCCGCACCGGAAAATCCGCCCATTTTGTTGGCGATTATGGGCTTTTTCTTTTTAAGGTCTATTCTCATACCGAGAAGTGTGTTTATCATACTTATTCCGTCTGCACCCTCTGCCTCACACGCCTTTGCAATGTCAACAATATTTGTTACATTGGGGGAGAGCTTTATAAGAAGCGGTTTTTTTGTAACGGCTCTTACAGCCTTTGTTACACTTGCAGCAGCCTCAGGGCTTGTTCCGAAAGCAATACCGCCGCCGTGTACATTCGGGCAGCTGACATTTACCTCAAACCAGCCTATCTGATTTTCTGCATCCAGCTTTTCGACGGTGTACGCATATTCCTCAAGGGAAAAACCTGATACATTTGCCATAACGGGCTTGTGAAAGACCTTTTTCATTTTTACAAGCTCTTCTGACATTACCTTTTCAACACCCGGATTCTGAAGTCCCACAGCATTTATCATACCGCTTGGAGTTTCAGCAATTCTCGGTGTGGGGTTTCCGAATCTCGGCTCCTTTGTTGTACCCTTAAAGGAGAATGTACCGAGCAGGTTTATATCATAAAGCTCTGCAAATTCATATCCGAATCCGAAAGTTCCGCTTGCGGGAATTATGGGATTTGATAGTTCAATTCCGCAAAGGTTTACTTTTGTGTTTACCATATAATTTCCTCCTTTACAAGTACGGGGCCGTCTTTGCATATACGCTTGTTGCCGTACTTTGTCTTGCAGGAGCAACCCATACACGCACCGAAGCCACAGCCCATTCTTTCTTCAAAGCTGTACTGACCGGAGGTGGTGCTTGTGTTGTATACAGCCTTCAGCATAGGCTCCGGACCACAGCAGTATGTATAGGTGTAATTCATATTTTTAAGAGCATCAGTTACAAATCCCTTTGTGCCGTATGAGCCATCAACGGTTGTGACGGTGACAGTTGCACCAAGCTTTGCAAATTCTTCCTCATAAAATACTTCGTCTTTTGTGTTAAAGCCGAGAATTACATTTACGCTCTTGCCTTCAGCCACAAGCTCCTTTGCAAGCATAAACATAGGGGGGGCTCCGACACCGCCACCGAGAAGAACGGGGCAGTTGCCGGAAAGGGATGTGTCATAGCCGTTGCCAAGACCTGTGAGTATGTCAAGCTCCTTTCCGTCTTTGAGCTTTGACATATATTCCGTACCTGTACCAACAACCTTATATATTATTGTAAGCTCACCCTTTTTGCTGTCGCATACGGAAATGGGTCGACGAAGGAAGAAACCGTCAAGTTTTATATTAACAAACTGACCGCAGACAATTCCCTCTGTATCTCCGAGGAGTGTCATTTCAAAGACATTATCTGTCAGTTGTTTCTGGTTCTTTATTTTAAATATTGTTTGTTTCAAGGTTTTACTCCTTTTATATCTTTTTGGAGATCTAAATGTTTTGTTTTGTCCGGCAAACTGATTTTTATCGTTTTGCTCCATAAGATGCGGAAAATATAGCTTCGAATTCTTCGTAGGGGCGGATATTATCCGCCCGTTTCATCGAAAATTCGAAATTGTTTATTGGGAATGCCATTCTTGTTTATTCAACAGCTATTGGAGTCAGCCTGTCGGGGCATCCCTGTTTGTTAAGCGTCTATCGGAGTTTGACCGCTTGAATTTATGGCGGTCAAACGGGAAATATCGCGGGCACGAAAGCTCTAATCAAACAAAATCCTTGTGCGCGAGTTTGCTTGTCGGGGCCCCCGACTATTCGGCGTCTATTGTGGAAACCTGCATTGTGATTTCTTCAAGAACGTCAAGAAGAACTCTTACTGTGTCAAGAGAGGTGAACATTGTAACACCGCACTCAACGGCAAGTCTTCTGATTTCAAAGCCGTCTTTTGCGTGGTTTTCGGAACTGATGTCCGCTGTATTTACAACATAAGCAATATGTCCCTGGCGGAGTGCGTTAGGAATATCCTCGCTTCCGTCGGAAATCTTACCTCTGCTTCTTGTTCTGATGCCGTGTTCCTTAAGGTACTTTGCTGTACCTTCGGTTGCTTCAATATTAAAGCCGAGCTTGTAGAAACGGCGGATAAGTTCAAGTGCCTCGTCCTTGTCGCCGTCTGCGATTGTAGCAAGTACTGTACCGTAATTCTGAAGATCCATGCCGCTCGCCTGAAGTGCTTTGTAAAGCGCTCTGTTGAGCTGTTTGTCATAACCGATTGCTTCACCTGTGGACTTCATTTCGGGAGAGAGATATGCGTCAAGACCGCCTATCTTTGCAAAGGAGAACACGGGAACCTTAACATACCATCTCTTCTTTTCTGCAGGATACATTTCTGTAATGCCCTGGTCTTTAAGAGACTTTCCGAGAATTACATTTGTTGCAATATCCGCAAGACTGTAGCCAGTTGCCTTTGAAAGGAACGGTACTGTTCTTGAGGATCTGGGGTTAACTTCTATAATGAATACCTTTTCGTCTTTGTCAACTATAAACTGAATATTGTAAAGACCTACAATGCCAAGTCCGAGACCGAGTTTCTTTGCATAGTCAAGGATAACTTCCTTAACCTTGTCGGAGATACTGAATGACGGATATACGCTGATACTGTCACCGCTGTGGATACCTGTTCTTTCAACAAGTTCCATAATACCGGGAACAAATACATCCTTGCCGTCACAGATTGCGTCAACTTCGACTTCCTTACCGAGGATGTAGTGGTCAACAAGTACAGGCTTGTCTTCGTCAACTTCAACGGCAGTCTTAAGGTAGTGTCTGAGCTGTGCTTCTGTTGCAACTATCTGCATAGCACGTCCGCCGAGAACGAAGCTGGGACGAACAAGTACGGGATAGCCGATTTCCTTTGCAACTCTCACACCGTCTTCAATGTTTGTAACCGCTTCACCCTGGGACTGAGGAATACGGAGATTTGTGAGTATCTTTTCAAACTTATCTCTGTCCTCTGCGTTTTCAATAGCCTCAACTGTTGTACCGATAATGTTAACTCCGTTGTCGGAAAGACCGGGTGCAAGGTTGATTGCTGTCTGACCGCCGAGAGATGCAATTACATCGTTTGCGTTTTCAAACTTGAGAATGTTGAGTACATCTTCCTGTGTAAGGGGCTCAAAATAGAGCTTGTCACTTGTTGTGTAGTCTGTGGAAACTGTTTCGGGGTTGTTGTTTATGATGATAGCTTCAAAGCCTGCGTGTCTTATTGTGGAAACGGCATGAACTGTGGAGTAGTCAAATTCTACACCCTGACCGATTCTTATTGGACCTGCACCGAGAACAACTTTCTTTTCTCTGTCGGTTACGATGGATTTGTTTTCTCCCTCGTAGCTTGAATAGAAGTAGGGGATGTATGCATTTGTGTGGCAGGTATCAACCATCTTGTATACGGGAACAATGTTGTTTTCGAATCTTTCCTCACGAACTTCCTTTTCAGATACATTCCAGAGTTTTGCAATGAACTTATCGGAGAAGCCAATCTTCTTTGCCTGTCTTAAAATTTCTACATCGCAC
>JAFWWX010000224.1 GCA_017517985.1 Clostridia bacterium
CCTTATAGTGATTGGGCAAAATCAGATATTGAAAAAGCAATAGCATTAAATATAATAAATGTCGGTGGAAATTATAATTTCCCTGCTCCTATTACCCGTGAAGAATTTTGCGAGCTTATATACAATTACTGCTATAATGTAATTAAAGAGGTTGATACGGTTACAGGAGAAAACAAGTTTACTGATACAACAAACTCAAAAATAATAAGATTAAATGCAATGGGAATTATTAATGGAAAATCCGAAACGGAATTTGCACCTAATGACTTGCTTACCCGAGAGGAAGCTGCTGTTATTCTTAACAGAATGGTAAATAAAACTGTTCCTGTACCCGTTACAGAAATGTACTTTGCTTTTGATGATGAAGCAAGTATTTCTGCTTGGGCTTCTGATTCCATACAAATAATGTGCAATATGGGTGTTATGAACGGAGTTGGAGACAATAAATTTGCTCCAAAGGAAACATATACAACCGAACAAGCTATTGCAACAATTGTTAGAGTATATGCGGCTCAATCAGCAAATTCGGGTATTATTGGTGGTGCAGATGCGCCCACGGAGATTGTTGTGACAGATACCATTAATGTTAATGATTTCTATGTGGATGAAGCAATCAAGCTCATTACAGAATCAGGTGAACTTGCAGCAGATAAAGATTTTATAAGCTTATATACAACCAATGATGAAATGACAAACAAGATTTTAGCTCTTAGCAAGGTTGATTTTAATAAACCGAAGGAAATATATTATCTTTCTGCTGACCGTGAACAGATAATTGCAAATCTTGAAGCTTTAGCTAAAGCTGAAGGTGTGGATCTGAATGAAATGGGCGACATTTGGGTTGAACACATTTTGAATAAATTTAATTTCTCAACTCTTGCAAGCCTTATAAACAGTTCATACGGAGCTGAAAATCTTGCTGCACTTACAATTCTCACAAATAGCAGAGGTTATATAATGCCAAAGGATTTTAAAAATAACTTCGCTTTATTCGTACAGTATGAAGGTGATTATTCTGCCATCGTATCATTCTATGAATATGGTGACGGTGTTATTAGTGCAAATATGTCATTCGTTAAAAACGGAGATAAAGATAATGTATTTAGAAGAATGTATGAAATCACTTCTGCAGTGGGTGAAGACGGTATTAAAATTGCAAAGGTAAAATAGTTTTGTACACTCGATTGAAATCACGACATGTATAATGACGCACCGGATATTGATATTCACACAAAAGATAAATCATTCCTGCTCTCGTTATAGGGCAGGAATTTTTTTGCAAATTTTCAAAAAAGTATTGACAAATTCAAACTACAAGTGTAGTATATAAACATAAACTACATTTGTAGGATGAAAATTTTGGAGGTATTTCTATGGCGCAAAGAAATATAAACATCTCTGATGCAGAACTTGAGGTGATGAAAGTAATATGGAACGAAAACAGACCAATTACTTCTCTTGACATCGTTGAAGCTTTCGAGAACAAAGGATGGAAGAAGACAACAATAGGAACATTTTTGACACGTCTTGTTGAAAAGGGAGCATTATCTGCAGAAAAACAAGGCAAATTATATTACTATACTCCTCTTGTCTCTCAAAAGGAATATCGTAAATCACAGACTAAAAATCTTATTTCCAGTTTGTATAATGGTTCTGTAAAAGATTTTGCTGTTTCATTTTTTAAAGAGCAAAAATTATCTGATGACGATATTAAGGAGCTGAAGGCGATATTTGAAGATAAGGAGGTATAAACAATGTTACAAGATATATTCAAAGCGATACTTGTTACCTCTTTTATCGGAACGGCACTTACGCTTGTTCTTGCTTTGATTAAGCCAATTACAAAAAGATGGTTTACAAGCAGTTGGCACTATTACATGTGGCTTGTTGTTTTGGTTGTAATGCTTCTTCCTATCAGAATTTCACTTCCCGGTCAGATACAGTCTGTTCCTGTTTTGGAATCAAATTCACAAATTGCTGAAGAAACAGTTTCGAATGTTACAAATGAGCCGATACAAGTTACCAAGCAAGATTTACAATTAAATTCTGACAAGGAAAGCAATACATACAGCCGTTTAGAAAACTTGAAAATGTTTGCATATGACAAATTTAATATTGCTGCATTTATATGGTTTGTTAGTATGATGGTGCTCTTTCTGTGTAAACTCATTGGATATATGATTTTCTTGATTAAATTACGCAAATATTCGGATGTAATTTCTTGTCCTGAACTTATGCGATTTACAAATAAGAAAATCGTTACAAGAACAAGTGATAGAATATCGTCACCACTTATGATAGGACTTTTTAAGCCAACATTGTTGTTACCTAAAACTGAAATGACTCCAGAACAGCTTGACAATGTTTTGGCACATGAAATGACTCATTTCAAGAGAAAAGATATTTTATATAAATGGTTTATCTGCATGGTAAAATGCATTCATTGGTTTAATCCTGCAATTTACTATATCAATAAACAGGTTAACATAGAATGCGAAATTTCATGTGATTTAGCAGTAGTAAAAGAAATGTCAGAGGAACAAGAAATTTGCTATATCAATACAATTCTTACTTTGCTTGCTGCAGGTAATTTAAGAACAGCGGCATTAACAACAGGGATGACAAGTGATAAGAAAACACTTAAAAGGAGGTTTACTATGATTAAGAATAGAAAAAGAATGAAAAAATCAACACGAATAATCTCAACGATATTAGCAGTTGCTTTGCTTTTTACAACCTTATTCGCCAGCGGAGTTTTAGCAACAACTGTTTTGGGTGAAGAATCTAACATTTTATTTATTGTAAATGGCAAAACAATAGAGTTTGATAACAAACCTTTTTACGAAAATAATACGGTTTATCTTCCTTTAAGAGAGGTTCTTAATAAAGTTGGTATTATGAACCATAAAAACAGCAGTTTAGAGTGGAATGATGGCAGAATTATTATTAAACTTGCATATGATGATGAGATTGAAAATTATGATGAACAAGTACAGGGAAGGAAAATAGCGGCATATGGTAGTGAGATTAAGACATTAAATTATTGCTATGCTATAGAGATAGGAAAGGCTGAATATATACTTAATCCTGAAGATGCTCTTCCATTCAAATCTGAATTATTCAAGACACATTTTAATACTAAAGAAACTATGAAAAATGCTCCTGTCCTTAGGGGAAGTACAACTTATGTCCCATATGAGTATATAGATAAATTTTTAGATCATAACATGTACGGTCTTGGACCATTTGGTGTTGATGGTCCATATAATATTACTTGCATTGTTGATATAGGGAGTCCTGTTTCTTATGTGACACCTTGCTTTTTCTGGCCTGCAGAAAATGATATAGATAATTCTGTAAGTAAAGGTTTTGGGGTAAAAGTAAATCCAGTAACAGGAGAAGAAATCGTTCATAATGGAGTTGATACCATAGCAAAAGAAAATTCATTAGTTTGCAGTGCAATTCGTGGTAGAGTAACTGAAGTTGGATTTGACGATGAATTAGGAAATTATGTTGTAGTAGCAAATGATAGTGGCGTGTCAACTCTATACGCTCACTTAGCCTCTGTTGAGGTCAAAGAAGGCGATTATCTGCATAAAAGAGCAAATATAGGTAGAGTTGGAAAAACCGGTACTGCAACAGGTGCGTTTTTACACTTTGAAATTAAAATAAATGGTGTGTATTATGATCCTATGAAGTTTTGGGCGGAAAATCCTTTGAAGGATATTGAGGTAATTGACAATGATGAACTATTATCACGAGCTGATACACAAAATGATAATGGCGGAATCGAATGGAATAATTCAACTAAAATGAATGCCGATGCAGGTAGTTCTGGAAGCAGTAGAGCCACTTTAAGTATTCCAACGCAAAATAACACGGGAATAAAAATTAAATCAATAACCAAATCTGATAATTCTGATATAGTTTTATCTTATTTGTCATTAAATCCTGAGATAAATTTAACAGCAATAGAACAATCCTTAAAAAATTCTGGTATAACAATTTCAAAAGATTCTAATATCGATCTAAGAAAAAATTATTCAATTAACAAATGTAAATCAGGAGATGAATTTAAGGTTTTATGTGATAATAATGGGAATATCACATTATATTTCAATACAACCGAAAATGATTATATAGATATTACATTTACGGATTGTGAAACAGGTAATGTCATTGCTGAATATGGAGTTTTACCTGATGTGTCAAGGGCATATTCATTTATGGGATTTGATGAAAGCAAAGAATATAACGTACATTTACAAGAGTATATAAGCAATGATATAAATTACATTGTATATTAGCAAAAGGAGTGATAAAAATGAAAAAAATTATATGTTTGATACTGGTGTTTGCAAATATTTTATGTATGATAGTATCAGCCAATGCGATTCAATTAACTGAAACTGCAAAAAAAGATTTGTATGATTTTGGAATTATGATAGGCGACGAAAATGGTGATTTGAGATTAGAAGACAATATTACTCGTGCAGAGTTTTGTAAGATGATATGTGTATCTCTTGGCTTTAAAGATGTTGCAACGATGCAACATACTGTAATCGAAGATTTTTATGATGTTGATGCTGAACATTGGGCATATCATTATATCCAAACAGCAAGAGGTTTGGCATTGGTTGAAGGTGATGGAAATGGATACTTTGCCCCCAATGAAAATATTATTCTGCAAGATGCTGTTAAAATCATTGTTTCTGCATTGGGATATAAACCAAAAGCAGAAATAGAAGAATATCCTGCTGGATATATAAATGTTGCAGAAAGTATAGGTTTAATTAAGAAGAACGAGCTTGAATATAAAAATTGTGCTACAAGAGAAGAAATTGCTTATTTAATTTCTACTTGCTTAGACATTCCGCTGTTACAACAAACTTCATTTGGAAAAGATCCGGATTATACTGTTATGGACGGAACAAACAGTGTTCCGAAAATTACATTAAGAATTAATTTAACAAAATCAATTGCTGATACAGAAAGCAATGGTCATAATAAATCTGAAAATACTGTTCCTCGTTTTAATGGCATTGAATATACAGGAAGAATACTAAAAATATCTGATTTACAAAAATCTGGTGAAAATTATCAGTTTAAAAACTCGCTTGATATAAATGATACTGCA
>JAFWWX010000225.1 GCA_017517985.1 Clostridia bacterium
ACGGTATTCCGGATTATGTGCATATCTTAGATTAACGAGTCCAAAAGCAAACTAACTTAAGCCTTTCAAGTGGCTTAAGCAAATCGTACACGATTTGCTGACGGGGGTGTTAGGGAGTTTCGACAAAACGCGCCGTGTTTTGCCTATAAGAAATCGCAATCCCCTATCGGCAAACAATGTTGTTTGCTTAAAGCCCCCTTAACATAAAAATATATTTGCCGCCTTTATTGAGGTTTTTATAAGAAGGTTTGAAAGGTAGAAAAAATATATCTCAACTTTGACATTCAGTAAATGTCATATTTAGAATTATACCGCTATATAATATTTTTGTCAAGCACAGAATGTCAAATAGCGGAGGATAATATGTTTAAGAACAAATCTCTGTCAGGCAAAAATAATATTTGCGGTGAAAAAGTTTATGAAATAAGAAAAAGCCAAAATCCTAAAATGTCACAACGTCAGCTTGCCGAAAAACTTCAGATATTGGGTGTTGATGTTGATAAAAACGCTATTCAGAGAATTGAAAGCGGACAACGTTTCGTGACAGATCTGGAGCTTCTTGCTATTTCAAAAGTCTTTGGTGTTTCTCTTGATAAACTAATCGGTAATTACGAATTCTAAAAGACGGATGCTTTCGCATTCGTTTTTTCATTTTCATGTTAAAAACGGGAGGGGCAGAGCCCCTCCCCTACGATAAAATATATTACCACACCTTCAGTTTAAAGTCAACCCAAAAGAGGTAATGTTTTTAACTCAAAAGGGATACAATTACATCATACTGTTAATGAGGTGATGTAATTGAATATCGGCGAAGCAGTAAGGCTCCGTATAACAGAGCTTTGCAGACAAAACGCTATAACCCTTAATAAGCTTTCCACAATATGCGGAATAACACAATCCACACTCAACAATATTATAAGCGGCAGAAATAATAGCACAACCATTTCAACAATAAAGAAAATTTGTGATGGGCTTGAAATTTCCGTAAAAGACTTTTTTAATTCCGATGTTTTTGACAATCTCGAACAGGAAATAAAATAAGGTGTTTTTATATGGATTTGCCAAAACGAAAAAGGACAAGGCTTAAAGGATATGACTATTCTTTGCCGGGTTCATATTTTATAACAATTTGTACGAAGGATAAAAAGCATCTGCTGTCTGAAATAACCGTAGGGCAGGGGCTTGCTCCTGCCGAAAACCGTCTTACAATATACGGATTTATCGCAAAAGAACAGATTGAAGCATTGGAAAAACGTTATAATAATATAACAGTTGATAAGTATGTGATTATGCCAAATCATATTCATATTCTGTTTTCGATTATACCTACGGCAGGAGCTCTTTCCCTGCCCTACAATATCGGATGTGGTATGTGCATTTAAATCAATAACAACAAGGCTTTGTAAAGAAAATGATTTAGGCGAAAAACATTTATTCCAATCCTCCTTTCACGACCACATAATCCGTAATGATGAGGACTACAAAAAAATTGCAGAATACATCGGCACAAATGTACTAAGGTGGGAAAGCGATTGCTTTTGCAAATAAAAAAACGGATGTAATACATCCGTTTTTTTATTATTTGCCAAGGAGACAGGCTCTTTCCTTTAACAAAAAAGTCGCAACACAATGAGCGTCAGCTTTTACTTTATCTTAATATCTTCTTCAAAGTCTTCAGGCGAAAACTCTATTTTATCCAATATTCTATACACCCTGAAACAACTGTAGGCAGACTTGAGAATTTCTCCTACTTCTTCATCGCTAAAGCCTTTATAATACAGCTTATTTATTTTTTTCATTCCAATTTTATTAGTTTGTTTATCTCTTTTAAATATCTTCATATTATGCAATACCTTACAGATAACATCTTATATATTACATATTTATTATAACTCGTGTATACTATACCTGTCAATAACTTTTTGGAGTGAAAGTATGCAGGAATACGGAAAAATTATAATAAAATTGGATGAACTTATTAAGAAAAAAGGCTTAAGCAAAAACCGTTTTACACATGAAGCTATGATGCAACACACTCAGCTCAATAGATTTTGCAGAAACCAGATAACACAGCTTGATATTGATGTACTAGCAAGAATTTGTACGGTTTTGGATTGTGAAATCGGCGATTTGCTGGAGTTTATTCCTCCCGGGCAAAAAGATTAATAATACATTTTGTAAAAATGAGACTGTATCATCCGATATGGTCTCTTTTCTTTAACAATATTATATGTTAAGGGGACAGAGAGATTGCGATTTCCCCCTTCATCCCCTTAACAAGCCCCATTACCCCTTAAAACGCTTAGGTTAGTTTGTGTTATGTAATGATAACCGTAGGGCAAGGCAAGAAGAACTACAAAAAATTGCAACATTAATAGTATAAAATCAATAATTTTTAGAAATAATTATATGTATACTTACAATTATTGTTGACTAAAATTGATTTTTGGTGTATACTACTTGCAAAGGAGTGTGATTTTTCATGGCTATTACCTCAAAAGACGGTATTTTAAAAGTTTTAACCGCTTATAACCCCTGGTGGAAAACCGGTTTGGTTAATCCAAAAATGTCAAAAACATACAAAAGATTTGCATTTCACGAAGCAATGAAACGTTTAAAAGATGAAAGCCTTCGAAGAACAGTTGTTTTGACCGGAGCACGCAGAGTCGGCAAAACAACCATTCAATACCAGATGATTGAAGCTTTATTGGCTTCCGGCGTAGCTCCGCAAAAAATTGTGTTCATTTCTATGGATCACCCCATGCTGAAGTTAAGTCAATTTCAAGACGTATTAGATTGTTATCACGAGAATATATATGCCGAACAGGATGTATATTACTTTTTTGACGAAATTCAGTATGCTCAGGACTGGGATTTATGGCTGAAGACAATTTATGACAGCAGACCAGATACACATGTTGTTGCAACCGGTTCTGCAAGTCCTGCTCTGATGAAAGGCAGTCAGGAAAGTGGTGCAGGAAGATGGACTGTCATTCAGGTTCCGACCTTATCCTTTTATGAGTACTGCGAACTTCTGAATGTTGACAAACCTGACATTCCAAAAGAATTAAAAGCGACAGCACTTCTCCGTAAAACGCAGCTTGAACGTAACCAGATTATGCTTCAGCTTTCCAAGATTCAAAATCACTTTATGCGATATTTACAGGTTGGGGGCTTTCCGGAACTTGCTCTTGCCAATAACGATTTAATGGCACAGCAAATTATGCGAGAGGATGTTGTTGATAAAGTCCTTAAAAGAGATTTGCCTTCTTTATATAATATACGCAACGCAACAGAACTTGAAAGAATCTTTTTATATCTTTGTAATGTGTCATCAGAAATTGTATCTATAGAAGCAATAACAAAAGAGCTCAACGGAGTCTCCCGTACAACCGTAGAAAGCTATATTCAGTATCTTGAAAGTGCAAATCTAATATACCAAAGTTGGCCTGTTGATATGGCGGGGAAAAAAGTTCTTAAGGCAAGACCTAAAATATATATTGCCGATGCAGCTATCCGAAACGCTGTTTTAATGGATGATTCCATTATGACAGATCCTGTAGGTATGGGCAAGGTAGTAGAAACCGCTGTCTATAAACACGTTGCTGCCTTCTACTATCAAATTGCCACTTCAATAGGCTATTTTCGCGGAGGCAGAAAAAACAAGGAAATTGATATTGTGGTTGATTATCCTAATATCAAAAATATCTTAATTGAGGTTAAGTACAGAGACAGTGCTCCGATAGCAGATGACGATGCCATTATTGAATTGTGCGAAGAGGCCTCCGCAGGTATTATAGTCACCAAAAATCCCTCTGACTTCGGAGTTCACAATACTGCCGGCGGAAAAGAATTACTCAGAATTCCGGCTTTCGCATTTTTATATCTCTTAGGAAATTCAGAAAAGCATGGCTATAGGGGTATTGAATAAATATGATATTTTCTGTCAAGACCGGAGTAACAAGAAATGCATAAAATGCATTTAGGTAGGAAAGCGATTGCTTTTAAAACGAAAAAAGAACAGACCAAAGGTCTGTTCTTTGTTTATTCGTTAAATCAGACAGCGCGAACTACCTTGCCGGAACGAAGGCAGCGTGAGCATACTGAGATTGTCTTGGGAGAACCGTTAACAATCGCTCTTACTGTTCTTACATTAGCTTTCCAGGTTCTGTTGCTTCTTCTGTGAGAATGGCTTACTCTGATTCCGAATGTTACGCCTTTACCGCAAACATCACACTTTGCCATTAAAAACACCTCCATTTCGTGACAGTACACATTATAATAGCATACATTTTTTCATTTTGCAAGAGTTTTTTAAACTTTTTTAAAAATTTAGCATATTTTTATAAAAAAAACCGATGTATTTATGAATTTATTCCAAATTTAGCATAATTACGGGCTTAGTTTTTGAATTGAAAAAGCACTTGCGAATGCAAGTGCTTTTTCCTGGTGACTCGTACCAGATTTGAACTGGTGTTACCGCCGTGAAAGGGCGGTGTCTTAACCGCTTGACCAACGAGCCATTTAATGGTAGCGG
>JAFWWX010000226.1 GCA_017517985.1 Clostridia bacterium
GTGAAGCTAAACAAGAGTATATTGATTACGAGGTTGCAAAGGCTGTTCAGCTTGAAAGACATTCCCAGCCTCAATATGATATGCAGGGATATACTGTAAAAATATATTTTGATACAAAGTATTTTGAGTTTAAGGACAGCAGCAATCCTTTGGATTTCAAAGAGCCAAACAAAACAAACGGATTTGAAATTGTTGACGGCGAGATAATTAAGAACGAAGATTACGAACTGTTAAATCCGGGATATATGACGCACAAACCGAGCTATAAATGCGAGGAATCAGACCGTGAAGGCTATGCGGCTGCAACCGTGTTTTTAATGGGTAACGGTTTTTTCCCGAACAAAACAAATGATTTGTGGTATAACTTGTGTAAATTAACTTTGACACCTTTGCAGACAGGCAGTACAAGCATCAGAATTGAGTACAATATGGGTACTGATGATGATTTAGAATTGTTTGCAAAAAATGTTGCGGATGAAAAACTGAACTTTGACGCAGATGTGTTAAATGACGGTGTTTTTTATCTCAACATAGAAGAAGCCGGCAGACCGACAAAACCTATTGCAACAAAGCCCGGTGGAACTTACAATGATAAAATAGATGTTCAGCTTTATCATACAAATAATGAGCCTTGCGAGATTTGGTACTCCACCAATGGCGAGGATCCTCGCAATAATGAAAAAGACGGTGTAGAACTGTACAGACAGAGTGATGTTTTAGACTTTGAAACAAATACTGTATTAAAAGCAAGAGTTTACAGACCGTCAGATGGAAAATGGAGCGACCTTGCGACATTTACATACGAATTTCTACCACGTGCACCATATCTTTTTAATAGCGAAAAGGTGCAAATACCTAATATTTATAGCGAGACATGGAAAGACGATAATACAGGATATTATGTTTTTACTTCCGATAATAAGGATTTTTCAAAAGGCATAAGTGCAGGTAACTACATTTACTATACTTTCAAAGAAGATTTATCTCCTGTGTATTTAACGCATGGAGAAAATGATTATGTTGGAACTAACCCCGAAAGCCAATGGGTATTAGTCGATAATATTACACAAAAACTCGATACTATTATCGACCAAAGCAGAACAGTGCGACTTGTTACAAAAAATCAATGGGGCGTAAGTGATATTAGTGTTTATCACTTAGGAATTAAACCTGCTCCCGTAACTGCGACACCCGGCTCCGGTCTTGATATGGAGCAGCCAATAAAACTTGAATGTGATACTTTTGGTGCAAAAATTTACTATACAACAAATGGTGACGACCCCCGTAAAGGAACGAGCTATGAATATACGGAGCCGTTATATCTTGATGAAGATACTGTCATTAAGGCAGTTAGCCTTTATGACGGACAGTGGAGCAGCGTTTCTTCGTTCTGGTATATTTTCAGTAATAAAAATAAAAGCGGTGTTTCCGCAGTATATCCCTCCGGCATTTATACAGGCAGCGTTGAGGTAATTCTATACCCCGACGAACCGGGTGAAAAAATTGAGGTTTCTTTTGACGGCGGAAAGAATTGGGAACCATACGACGGAACGATTATCGGAGATACAACAACGGTTGACGAGCATATAGAATTTAATGCAAGAATTATAAGCGACGAAAACACCGACGAGGATTTAGGCGATAAGTTTGTATATATTATAAAACCTCTTGCACCTGTGTTCTCTCCCGAAAGCTGTGAGTTTACGGCGGCTGATGTTGTAACCGTATTCAGCCCTGAAAGCACTAATGATAATAAAGACCGTTTTGAATTATGGTACACTCTTGACGGAACAGAGCCAAATGGTAGCTTAAAAGCACCTGAAAATGATGTAGTGAATATTCCTGTAACGGGATATACAAAAATTAAAGCTGTTGTTGTAAAAGACGGCGAATATATGTCAGAGGTTGTTGAGCATACATACAATGTAGTTTATGATAAGCCGGCAAAGCCTGCTGTAACACTTCCGTCTGGATATTACACAAGAGAAATCGGAAGCGACGAATTTACAGTTAGCTTTGTGGAACCGCCAAAGGGTGTAGAAATTTATTACACAATCGGCGACAGGAATACTCCTTTTGACGCGCCCGACCTTACCATAGAGGGTGGAGCCATCAAATATGACGAAAAAAATCCGATTGAGATTAAAAATGGCACAATGATAAAGGCGGTTAGCGTACAGAATGTAAACGGTAATATCGTAAAAAGTGATATTGCGGTATTTGATTACATCATAACTCCCGAAGCACCGACTGCACCTGCTTCAAGTGCAGTAAAGGAACTTCCGCTGATACCTGTTGACGCTCTTGCGGTTGAAAAATCAGAAAATGACAGATGCTTTGTTGAGTACAGAATCGGAAATGATACAGATAACTATGTAACGGGCAGCTTCTGTACTGATGAAACAAACAGCGACGGACATATAAGATTTTATATTGACACAAAAACAGGAAATGCCTATGCAGATGTTAATAAAAATGAACTTTTATTTGAAGCAGGAAAAGAGTTTACAGACAGCGTAATTTTTGAAATTAAGACTATTCTTGACGGTGCAGAAAGCGAAACAAACGCCTATGCCTATATAGTCGGCGGTGATGATACTGTTCTTACCCCTCCTTATGCGGACAAAGCAAGTGGAACATATACCGAGAGTAAAACACCTTTTACTGTTAAATTTTATTCCATTTATGAGAACAGAACCGACATATCAATAGAATGGAAATATGACGGTGAAACAAGTTGGAGAAAATATGACGCTGAAAATCCGCCTGAATTTGAAACAAAAGATAGAATAATCTATGCGAGAACGGTTGACGAAAGCGATAATGCAAGTCCTTCTGTTGGATATATTTATACTTTCAATCCTCCGGTGCCGAACATTACCCCTGCTTCCGGCATTTACTTAAAAGCAGATGAAGCAAGTGCTGTTATATCCCACGCTGAAGATATTGCTTATGAGCAAAAGTATTACAGAACATATTATAAGATTGCAACAGACAACGAATGGGCATACACAAGAAATCCAGCAGCAATTTACCCGTATAAGATAGAAAAAACAATGACGGTAATGGCATATACATATAACACAGAAACGGGCAGATACAGCGAAACAGTTTCCCAAAGTTATATTGTTATGGGTGAAAGCGCGCTTGGAGCTATTTCTATTAAATGGCCTTTCAGTCAAAACCGTATAAGCGCCCATAAGCTCGGCAAGGGTGAATACGCAAACGGTATTCAGTTTATTCCCGAAAGTGATGTGTATTATGAATACGCTTACACTTTAACGAAAGAAGCCGGCGGCGGAACATATAAGTCCGATACAATTATGTATGATGAAAAGGCTGCTTTTGTTCCCACAGAACGTATTGACTATATGACAATTACGGCTTGGATAAATGGTGATAAAAA
>JAFWWX010000227.1 GCA_017517985.1 Clostridia bacterium
TACCGTTCCCTGCATTGCGACTTTATTAAGTCCTAAAAATCTCAAAACCATTGCAACCGCTTCTGCACGGGTTACGTTATCATAGATATTTGCTTCGCCTTTTTCGTTGCCCTTTATAACTCCAACTCTTGATAACATTCTGAAATCATGAAAATTCGAATCAGAATCATCATTATCCGCAAATTGAATTTCTTCCGGAACAAAGGCTTCTATTTCCCTATCTGCATTATCTATCGGAACTGTTGCATACACACTGCCGTTATATGACATTGAAAGTGGAATAACCTCTCCGCTGTCCTTATATCTTGCACGTGTAAGCCATGAATTTCTGTCCTCAATTGTATCGGGAAAAGGTATTTTTACGGTTGTAAACCACTTTCCGCTGCTATACGGATATCCTGCTCCGCTACCGGCATCCTCAGCAAGAACGCTGCCGGAAAGAGATAAAACCATACATAATACTAAAATAAAGGATATAACTTTTTTCATATCCGCACCTCCTTAAGTAAGGTTTATAAAAGACTTATTTTACCTTTGCAGCAACAATGCCTTCTTCTCCAACAGCAGATGTGATTTCATATAAGCGAGTGAACACGTTGTCCTTGTCACCATTTTTAACAAAGGACATATTTGCACTAATAACTCCGTCACCAAATTTTGAGAAGGAAACAATCGCTGAATAATCCCCTTCGTACTGAACAAATAGAGCAAAGTTGTTTTTGAAATCTTTAGGCATTATATATCCTCTGCTGTTTGTGAGTATTGTAAGTGCTGCAAGGTTTTCAGCACCGTAGGATGCGTTTATAAGGCTTGCGAGGGTTGAAAAATTAAATTTCTTCAATATATGTTCAACCCAGACATCGCCCATTTCGCTAAAGTCAACACCTTCTGCCTTTCCTAATGCTTCAAGATTTGCAATTATCTGCTCACGATCAGCAGAAAGATAATAAATTTCTTTCGGCTTGTTAAAATCAACCGTGCTAAGAGCTAAAATCTTTTCTGTCATTTCATCATTGGTTGTATATAAGCTGATAAAATCTTTATCACCGGCAAACCTTCCGGATTCGGTAATGAGCTTAATTGCTTCATCTACATAGAAATCATCAACTTCAATGGTATCTGTTACAACAATCTCAGTAGGAGCATCCGCTCCGCCGATTATTGTGCCGACAGGTTCTTCATTTCCAATATCTTCTCTTCTGTATTCAGCAGTCTGAGCTGAATATACTCTTGTAATGGTTACAATTGCCTGCTCGGTTGTATAAACTTCCTTCGGAGCAAACTCATTACCTCCAACACCGTTCATAACATTCATATTGCACATGGTCTGTACTGCATCCATTGCCCAATCTGATATATAGGATATATCGTCAAATTCAAACCACATTTCTGTAACCGATACAGGAACAGTCGCATTTACCATACGCTGAAGGATTACAGCCGCTTCCTCACGGGTGAGTGCATCATCCGGCGCAAACTCCGTTGCTGTTTTTCCGTTAATGATACTCATACCTGCAAGAACTTCAATTTTAGGATTGTTTGTATCACTGAATCTTTTTCCGTCAGAGGTTGCCAACATGCCAAGGACATTACCACAATAGTTATAAATAAGCTCGCAAAATTCTTCACGGGTTATAGCTTTTGCAAAGTTGTATTCCTTGCCCGGCTCCAAAATTTCCAAATCTGTTGCTTTTATAACGCTGTCTTTTGCCCAATCACTTGGAGGTGCAAGACAGGCATTCACCTCGCCTTCATATACAACATCTGCAACTTCTTCCCATGCTTCTTTTTTCGGAACTTCTAAATCATTTTTAGCATCTGTGACTGTTGATTTCAAAACAATGTATTCATAGCTTACATCTGCATTTTCATCATCAGATTTATTGAGATTATATTTTTCAATAAGCTTTTCGATTGTTGCATCAGATATAAGTTCTTCGATAGCACCATTTACAAGCATAAAAAGCCTTTCATATTGAGTTGGTATCCTTGATAAATACTTAGTGTCAGCATCACCATCTTTGAAAACGATTGAATACATTTCAAGTTCTTCGGTTGCAGAATCCTCATCTTTGTATGTTACATTAGCTGCAAGATAAGGTCTTGTAAAGTCAACAACGCTTTCTCTTTCATCTGTTGCAGTAATAGCAGAGATAGCACAATCAACCTCACCGTTTACAACTGCCGGAATAAGCTTGTCAAAGCTCATATTTACAAACTCAACACCATAGCCAATTCTTGCGGCTATGTAATTCATTAAGTCGATATCAAAGCCAAGCATTTTGTCATTTTCCATATATTCAAATGGTGGAAAATCAGCACTGGTTCCGACTTTGATAATCCCCTTAACCTCTCTTGCACCGGAAGTTGTAGTTTCTTCTGCAAAAGCTACTGTTCCCATTGAAAGGAGCATTGTGAACGACAAGATAATAGATAATAATTTTTTCATTGTGTACCTCCTTATGAAATAGCGTGTCCACCAACATTATAATCTGACCATGTTCCATTTTGCGGCCAGGATGCAGAGCAATCATTGAAGAAGTATGCGCCTGTTCCGCTACGCCATTTCTTTGCATCAAATTTTATTACACGAAGTCCGTTATACTGTTCTTCAGCTTTCATATCATCGGTAATTGAAAAGAGAATTCCGTCTTCCCAATACAGTTCA
>JAFWWX010000048.1 GCA_017517985.1 Clostridia bacterium
ACGGGAACACAAAATTAAGAAAGTCGGCGGGCTGAAGGGACTATATCTTCATTACTGTTATCTTCTCGGATACCTGCCGAAGTATAAGCAGAGACCGATGCGCGTGTCTCCGGTTATCCGCGATGACATCACGAAAATCGAAATGATTTCCAAAGAGGCAGGACTGATTGAACGTGAGAAACTGGTGACGCTGGACGATGTGGGGAAGTTCAAATCATCGAGACAGGATTTGATTGAAGAAAAGAGTGCAGAACGCTATGAGCTGATGAAGGTGCTCCGGAGAAAAGCTCCTGAAGATGAAAAGGAGCAGGCCAGGGAGAAGGCATATGAGCTGAAAGAGGAACTAAAGGAACTACGAAAGGAAGTGAAACTTGCAGAACACATAGAGACAAGAGCAAAGGATATGGAAGAAAAGATAAATACGATAAAGGAAGAAGAGGTGAAGAGAGATGAACGCAGGCGGTGATGCAGCTGAACAGATTGTCAGAATGTCACTGGAAGGAGTGGAAGTTGCAGCAAAGATTACAGGAAGCGGGGTGAAGAACCTGGCGGTCCTCATTGCTGCCGTTCTGAAGGAGGAACAGAAGACCCATGGCAAAGCAAGACTGACTAACATGATTAAGTCCGGCCATGAACTGAAAGTCTTTACTGTTCAGCAAAAAGATTTGAAAACCTTTGCCAAGGAAGCAAAGCGTTACGGCGTGCTCTACAGCGTGCTTCGGGAAAAGAAGAATGATGATCCGACAGCCACAGTAGATGTCATTGCCAGGGCAGCGGATGCACCAAAGATCAGCCGTATTGTGGAACGCTTCAAGCTGAACACGGTAGACAAGGCATCGGTTATTCGTACCATGGAGCAGGAGCTGGCAGAAAACCCGATTTTTGCAAAGACCGAAAAAAGCCCTCAGTCTTTGCAGCACTCAGGGAAAGAGAACGTTTTCCCTATGGGTAAACCGGAGAAGACTTCTGTCCGTGAGGAGCTGATGAAGTACAGGGACGAGGCGAAGAAAAAGAAAGACGTTACGCCCAGGGATGCTGTACGAAAGTCTCCTGCAAAAAAGAAAAAAGTGAAGGAGCGATAGCAGATGGGAAAAGACAAATTTGTGATTACGGTGGATGAGGATACACAGAGCCTTATCATCAATTCCCTGCTCCTGATGCGTGATGTAAAACTGAAAGAGGGGCTGAATATCGACTGGATCAGCGAGACCATTATCGATGTCTGTAATGCCCCGAAAAAAAGGGGAAGGTTTATAGGTGAAGGCTATGAGAGATAAGGATAATCTGATACTGGCCTGTCTCGGCCTTGTACCTGTATGCTGGCTTGGGCTTTTAACTGCCCCTTTCTTGGATGACGGACTTCTTGGCATTGTGGAGAAATTCCCCGATGCCCTTGCAAGTCCGTTTTCCATTTCCATATGTGAGGATAGTCTGCGGGCTGTCCTCCTTTTTGTTACAGCATATATCATGGCAATCGGCATCTATATGAGTACGAGACGAAACTATCGCCGCGGTGCAGAACACGGGTCTGCAAAGTGGGGTGATGCTTTTGCTCTGAACAAAAGGTACAGGGCAAAGAAGGACAGTGAAAACAAAATCCTGACGCAGAATGTGAAGATTGGACTTGATGGGCGCAAGCACAGAAGAAATCTTAACGTACTTGTTGTCGGCGGTTCTGGTGCAGGGAAGACAAGATTTTACTGCAAGCCGAATCTGATGCAGGCAAACACCTCACTGGTTGTCCTTGACCCGAAGGGCGAGAATCTCCGGTCTGTTGGACACCTTCTTGAAAGCGAAGGCTATGAAGTAAGAGTGCTTGACCTGATCAATATGGAGAAGAGCCACTGCTACAACCCTTTTGTTTATCTCAGGGATGATAACGACGTGCAGAGACTGGTGACGAATCTCTTTAAGTCCACCACACCAAAGGGTTCACAGACCAATGATCCTTTTTGGGACACAGCAGCACAGATGCTTCTTCTGGCACTCATCTTCTACCTGAAGTATGAGGCACCGGAAGAAGAACAGAACTTTGCCATGGTTATGGAAATGCTGAAGGCTGGAGAAATCAATGATGAGGATGGTGGAGAATATTCCCCATTAGACAGACTGTTCTATACTTTGGGAAATCGTCAGCCGGGTCATATTGCCTATAAGTATTACAAGGATTATCATTCCGGTTCGGCAAAGACTTTAAAGTCTATTCAGATTACCCTAGCAGCAAGACTGGAAAAGTTTAACCTGGAGACACTTGCAGGACTGACCATGACGGACGAGTTGGAACTGGAGAAGCTGGGAGAGAGAAAGACAGCGTTATTCGCTTTGATTCCGGATAACGATACGTCCTTTAACTTCCTGGTATCCATTCTCTATACCCAGCTGTTCCAGCAGCTCTTTTATGTTGCAGATCATAAATACGGGGGAAGACTTCCTGTGCATGTTCATTTCTGTATGGACGAGTTTGCCAAAGTAGAATTAGTATTACGGTGACAATAAATCAAAACGCATATAGTTATTGAAATTACTTCAATTGAAGATAGTTGAAAGGAGCATATTATGAGAAAAGAAATTACATACACAGAAAAAGACGGATATTTATATCCTGATTTGAAACTTCCCGAACAGGAAGATGTTGCCATTGGGAGATGGGGTCAAAAACATAAGAGATTCTTGAAAAAGTTCAGTAAGCTTACATATTTTCACCTTCTGACTAGTGGAAAACTGACAGCCTATCTTGCAGAAGTAGATAGACAGGCACAGGACATGTTTGAAACCATCGTAAATCAGTCAATGGAAGTGCATGGTATTACAGAAGAATTGAAAGCCGAAAACCCTATGGAGTGGGTAAGGCAGATGAATTCTATTATGAATATGGCAGAGGAGTTCGTGTTGCAGGAACTGGTGTATGTGTGAATGGGAGATTTCGAATTAAATAAGAATTGTTACATAGCCGTCAGGTTTCAATTTCGAAGCCCGGCGGCTTTTTACGTTCCACGAAAGGAGGTTTTGTATGGAACAGAATTTTGAAAAGCTGCACATCATTGCAGGCTCTGAGATTGAGCCAAGGGAAGTTGAGTGGCTCTGGTATCCGTATATACCATACGGGAAAGTAACAATGATTCAGGGAGACCCCGGCGAAGGCAAGAGCACATTTGTGTTGAATCTTGCAGCAATGCTGACGACAGGAACCCCTCTTCCCTTCTCCGCAGGTGAGTATGAACCAATGAATGTCATCTATCAGAACACCGAAGATGATCCGGAAGATACGGTTGTTCCCCGCTTTATGAATGCAGGCGGAGATCTCAATCGTATCTTTTTTATTGATGAAAGTGATTCAGCACTAAGCTTTGCCGATGAAAGAATCGGAGAAACTATCCGAAGAACAGGTGCAAAGCTCATCATCTTTGACCCTCTCACCTCATATATCGGTGAAGATATTTCAATCAACCTTGCCAACGAAGTCAGGTCGAGAATGAACTATCTCATTGATGCTGCGAAGGAAACCGGGTGTGCAGTTATCATCGTCGGGCACATGAACAAGATGTCCGGAGCAAAGGCTCTGTATCGTTCTCTCGGTTCTATTGATGTTGTTGGTTCAGCAAGAAGCTGTCTTCTTATCGGTTCGTCACCTGATGATCCGAGCAAAAGAATCATGGCTGTGCAGAAATGTAACCTTGCGGAGAAGGGAAAAGCAATAGAGTTTTGTATTGATTCCGGCAAAGTAACTTTTCTCCGTCAGGTAGATTTGACAGCAGATGAACTTGTTAATGCTTTCTCTTCCGCAGGTAAAAGAACAAATACCAAGCTTGAGAAAGCTAAAGAAGTTTTGGTCAGGATGCTGACAGACGGACCGAAACTGCAGAGTGACGTTATGGCTGAGATAACATCTCTTGGCATCAGTAAACGTACCGCTGCCGATGCTAAAGGTGAACTGGGAGTCGTATCCAGGAAGATAAAGGACGCCTGGATATGGGAGCTTCCGGAGAAGCTTTAGCAACAGGGCAAGAACGCAACAATTTCAAGTGACACCACAAGAGGTGACACGATGATACTGCGGACTTGCCCTGCAAGGGGGTCAAGGGGGACTCCCCTTGCGAACGACCTATGCAATAGGTGTAGTGAGTTACTCATATGGGATGCAGAAGCGGCTTTGCGAGGGTTTCAGATGAAACCTCTCGCTTAGTCGCTTCTTTTGATATGAGAGCCAAGGATGCAGAATCTCTTGCTCATCCGGCATCCCTTATGAGTACAGCAGGTTAGCCCGAAGGGAATGGCATTGAGTGAAGAATGCAAAAGACAGCGTTTTAAGGGTGTCAATGTGGATTGTTGCGTTCTTCCTCTCAATGCAGAAAGGAGCGAAATGAAATGGCAAACTATACGATACTGAGAATTGAAAAGAGAAAGCTTAATGCGGTCACCAAGATATGCAATCATCATGAGCGACTGAAGGAACAGTACAAGAGCAATCCTGACATTGATTCTGAGAGGACACATCTCAACTATCATCTGTACGAACCGAAGGATAGATACAGAGCAGCTGTCCTTGGAAGAATCGAAGAGGCAGGAGCAAAGCGAAGAAAGGACAGCGTTGTCCTTCAGGATTCGATTGTAACCGCATCAC
The DNA here is from genome assembly GCA_017517985.1 of Clostridia bacterium. The sequence goes on from JAFWWX010000048.1 coordinate 4,622, forward strand.
CTAACTGGATAAACAATTTAAGTCAGCAGGAACAGAGAGAGTTCTTCGAAAGGGCATATGACTTTTTCACCAAGACCTTCGGAGAGGAGAACATGATCTCTGCTGTTGTTCATATGGACGAAACCAATCCGCACATGCATGTCTGTTTTGTTCCCATAACAAAAGACAACAGGCTTTCATCGAAGGATATTATCGGAGGTCCCAGAGGACTGGTTAAGCTGCAGGACGATTTCTATTCTCACATGCAGGAGAGGTTTCCTGATTTAAGCAGAGGTCTCTCAAGAAAGATTACTCAGCGCAAGCATATCCCGACAGAGTTCTACAAGAATGCTGACAACCTGATGTCACATTACGAAGAGATTGTAAATGCAATCAATGATATCGGAGTGTTCAAGAACGGAGAGAAAAGAGAAGCTGCCATCACTCTTCTCGGTCGGTATGCTCCTGAGATGGCGCAGATGAACAGACAGCTTAAGATGACAGACAACTATGTTACAAGACTTGAGAATGCGATAACCGACTACAAGAAGTCTAATGCAAACAAGAACGATATCATCTACGACCAGAGAGAAGAGATTGAGCAGCTGAAGGACAAGGTGAGCGAACTTAATTTCAATCAGAGGAAGCTTCAGAGAGTAATTGATAAGATACCGCCTGATGTTATGGAGCAGATGAAAAAAGATGAGAGAGCAAGGCGAAGAGCAGAAAGAGAGGAACGATAAAATGACAAACGAAAATGTACAGTGTGAAGTAATCGAGGTTACAGCCCTTATTAAGAGTGAGGATAAAAACCATATTAAAGAAGTATGTGTGGCTTTCTGGGGTTCAAATGAAGCATCCTGTTTTGTATATCAGAAGAACATCCATACGGAAAAGAGAGTGCAAACGCATCTGACAGAGGAAGAAAGAAGTGTTCTTATGGAAAGGCTTGCAGCTGTTGATACAGAAAAAATCAGCAGGGCAACAGGCAAAGCTGTGAAAAAGGTTAGAACCGTAGAAAGAGAGGAGCGCTGATGAAGAATGTGCAGATACCTCTTATTCTTTTCCTCGAGCTTTATGGTTATGTGGTGCTTGGCAACTATCAGTTCCATGATGATATCGTCAGGCAGCTTGAGGACAAGCACAGGAAAGTCTACAACCATCTTCTCTATACAACCAGTAAGACGGCAAAGTCAGAAGATGAACGAGAAGAAGCAAGACAAAAGTATCTTGATGAAGTCGGAATGAAAGATTCATACAGATACTGACTCGTTATCAGATTATGACAGCTGTGTGGCACACAGCTGTTAATTTCTTATACAGAAAGAGAGGTGAATTAAATGACAGACAGGAACTATGAAATCATCGAGCATATCGCAGTGCTCAGCGAGAGTGCAAGCGGTTGGAGAAAGGAACTTACTCTGACAAAGTGGTTCGACAATGAACCCAAGTATGATATCCGTGACTGGAGCAGTGACTATGGCAAGTGCGGCAAAGGCGTCACGCTTAGTAAAGATGAGCTGAATGTGCTTATGGAATGTAAGTTAGAACTTGAAGAATTGTAAAGACAAAAGGCACCGCCAAGGTGCCGTACATTCGACGATTAGTAGTAAGAGGTGCAAGACAGTTTGAGTTGACCGGTCAGATAATGACAGTTATAATGGAACTGTAAATTTGAATTTGCGGAGATGATAAGATGGTCAATATAACAGATGTAAAACAGATTCTTCAATTTGCAATAGATGCGGAGATTAAAGTCTTTCTTGATGGCGGCTGGGGTGTAGATGTTCTTCTTGGATATCAGTCAAGAGCCCATAACGATATTGATATTTTTGTAGAAAAGAAAGATTATCAGAACTTTATAGAGATGATGAAAGCTAATGACTTTTATGAGATTAAGATGGAA
>JAFWWX010000228.1 GCA_017517985.1 Clostridia bacterium
ACACTGCATAAAGAATACAACTTCTGCAATTCCATAATAGATATCATGTGCTGTACAAAATCCTGCGCCGTGTATCGCATTGAATTTTTCAAGTGCTGGTACGCCGTATTTTTTAGGGATTCCGATTTTTGACATAACACCTATCATTGTGTTAGAAGGATTCTTTATTGTGATTGTAATCAGACTTTCAAGTTTTCCGATTGCCAAATCATACTGTGAATAAAGCATTGAAAGCTTTCTTTCAAAATCCTTCATTGTTGCACCGTTTTTGTGTTCAAGCTTTAGCGGACTTCCAAGAGGAATGTTCTTTCCATCAACAATAAGCGACGGATAGAGATTAGCACCGCTGATTCCTACATCAGATGTTGTAAGGCGAACAGAGGCCTTCAGGTCATGACACTTAACCGAATGCAGAGCAAGCAACCCTTTATAGGTCTTAACAATCTCATCATTTCCGTCAAGGGACCATACCGCTGTTGACATTGAATGGTCATAAAAACCGCCTGCATAGGAAACATCCTTAAAATTCTCATTCAGATAGTCTGAGGTCTTTGCAAAAAGCTCATACATCTCCAAAATTGAATAATCGCTTTTGTCTCCGCCATGCACTGCAGATACCTTTTCATCAGATACCTTTAAAAGTGCCTGACCATCAGCAACCTTAAGGCAGTGATTCAGTATTCTTGCAAATACTGTTCTGTCTACCTTAGAAAGTGCGTTCCCGGATATTCTTGCACGCTCTAAAATGGTTTTAATAGCGCAGTTTCTTACCGGAATACACTCCCTGCCGTTGCGAAGCACAAGCTGTGTGCCATCCAATGTGTCCTCAATAACTTCTTCCTTGCCCATCACTCTGTAGTCATCCACGATTGCCTCGGTTCTCGCTGTATCTTTCACCAGTGCCTCGAACCTGAGATTGTTTGATGCTTCTTTCTTCCAAGTCGTTTTATCTTTACGACTCTTCAGGAAGCTCAAAAAATCTCCCTCTCCTGCAAACGACTGAAAATAACCGTCTGCATAAACCTTTGTTTCATTCATGTGTGTTACCACCTTTCAAAAAATATATTTCTAAACGCCATAAGGCTTTTTAGACATAAAAAAAGCGGAAACAAACGAATCCTGAAATTGGATTACATTCATTTCCGCTATAAGTACAGTTACCTGTATAAAAATAAAAAAAGTCAACAGTTACTACACCCAAATGGGCATAGTTATACTGTTGACTTTAATTACAATCACAACATCTCGTATGCTAGGACTTTTTAGAAAAAAGTCCCGGGAACTTCCCACGCACAAATCAATTAACATTTGTATTTTAACACAATATATAGTGTTTGTCAAGTGTTTTTATTCTATATGTGCTGGTTTCATCCAAGAAGAACCACATCGTTTGGATCATTTGAGTCCTGAAATAATGTTGCTGCACTCTCGATTTCCTCTTTATCGTCTGTAAAAAGACAAAATAATGTATGATAGGCATTTGCCTCATCATCGCTTGTAATCAAAACGACTTTATCACCATTTCCTTTGTCCACCTGTCTTCTGCAGGCAGAAAGCAGTTCTTTAACCGTTATCGCCATCTTCTTCTCCTTCCTCGTGTTGTTCAGAGTAAATTTCATCATAACTTTTTGGCAAGGTTCCAAAGACAGCAACAATTTCTTTTTTCTCATCGTCCCACGTTGTCAGGTAACAATCGTCCTTGTCAATTTCTTCTTCGTTGAGAATTTCAAGATAGTCCTTCTTTGTTTCCTCATCAACAGGCTTCTCAAGATGATAAATAGTCTTAAATCCCTTTGATGCTATAGCCATACAACCAAAGCCCTGGCTTGAAACATCCTCAAATTTGAGTTTTCCATTTTCATCATAACAATAGTTTTGGTTTTCATCTCTGACTATGGCATGATTTTGCAATTTTCCACATCGTTGACAAAACTGATACTCCTCACCTGTTCTGTAGTAGTAATCTATAACATAGACTCCCCCACACTGACTGCACTTTTCATTACTGATTGTACTTCCCATTCTTGTAATCCTCCTCTAATATGAAGGGCCTACAAACAAAGCCATAGCTGTCAAACCCCTCATCTTCATTGCCTTTTGAAACTGTCAGATAACAATCGTAATAATCAGTTTTTCCGATAAATTCATCTACATTTTCATCCGGCGTATAACCATTTTCTTTTGCTTCATTAATTTGAGCGATAAGCCATTTGTCAACAATCTCTTTTTTCTTGGTGATTATCATTGCTGACACAGGTTCTTCACCGTCGAGAACACCAAGATTATTCTGAACATAGCAGACATATGTAATATCTTTCTTTTCCATAATTAACCTCCGTAAATATCGGTGTATTTGTTTATGATTCTTTCGAGTTCTTCCTTAAGAACGCGGTTGTTTCTCTTAAACTGTGGCATAAAAGGTTCATCCGTCTCATACAGAAGATGTCTGAAGAATATAATCTTCTGGATAAGAGTTGTGTTGTCTTTAAGGCATTTACGAAGAATGTTATAAGGCGGTGCAATCTCTGTCATCGCTCTTGTTTCTTCGCTAAAAAACTCTTTGTCTTCCTCAGAAAGATTATCTCTCATCCAATCCTTAACCTTGACGATGGAACCTTTCGGATGGTGCCTTTGTTCTGTGCTAAAGTTATACATAAATCCGCCCTTGTCATCAGGGCAAACCCAGAACGGATACATTTTGCAAGTTCTTGGTTTTGCTTCCTGGACAGTGCATCGTTTGCCGTTAAGAAAGATACAAGCATTATCTTTGCCCGTTACATTGAGGGTGAAGATTGGAAACTCCACACCCTCAAGTAAAAACATTCTGGCATACTTCTCGTAAAACGAAGATACGGAAATACCTAAATGCTTTGCAAGATAATATCCGTCTTTCGGCTCGATAACAACAGCACCTTCAACATTACGGCAGCAAGCTCCGCATCTTATGCATCTGAACCTTACTCTGTCTGAAAGTTCGACTTGTTTTGAATTCTTAATTTCATACATAGTCTCACTCTCCATCTTTCAGAAGTTCAGCATCGCTTGGCTCCCATCCGGTAAGTTGTGCTCTTGATTCTATTTCACTTGTTGTCATATCAAGTACTTTAGCAATAGCATCATCAGCACTGTCTGCTTCAACAGTTATACCGCCGTTTCTTGTAATTGTTACATCGTATTTCATCATTCATCCTCCCTAAGCATTTCTAAAAAGTCCTTCTCATAAATTATCTTCGTGCCATTCTTAGAAGCATCTTCTAATTTCTTCGCACCGGGTTTAAATCCAACAACCAAAATATCTGTTTTCTTTGTTACATTCTTTTGTGGATTTCCGCCATGCTCTCTGATAACCTTTTCAATTTCATATCTTGAAAAGGATGTTATCGTACCGGTTACAACAATATTTAATCCTGCAAGAGACTTTGTTATTCTCTCTCTGACATATGGAGACTCGAATAACTTAAATCCATCACAAAATTCTTTGTTGTTTGTTGCAACAATACTTCCGTTTATCCATCTGCCAACATTATCCTGTTCCTTTTCGTTTAGTGTAACACCAATGAGGTCGGTTCTTTTTTTCTCGGAAAGAATAAACGGCAAAGGACAAATATACGGACCGTCTTCGCTTTCAGGAAGTGCTGCCTTAAAATAGAATTCTTTTGCTGTAGTGTTGGCTATATATGTGTATTTAGGCACACTGTTAAGTACGCTTCTTTCTGCAAATGTGTTTATAACATAATCGTACACATTATCTTCTTCGGGGAAAAGAGCGCTTTTGCCTTCGCCATCAAATACAAATATAATTCTGTCGCCATTCCATTCTGTCGCAAGAAAATATTCAACGGTACTGCAGGCAGCAGAACCATCGTGATTATTTTCTTCAAACACTCCAAAATCCAGATATTCTTCTTTACCCGGATTAACACATAAACATTTACTCATAAATCATTCCTCCTCTTCTTCATCATCTCCGCGATAGTCATACCAAATTGTTTCAATAGTTTCAGCCAACACATCAAAAATATTGCAGCAATCACTCACATAGCTGTCGCCATCATGAATTCCACTCATCTTATCTCTGAAAATTTCAAACCAGTTATTGTTTGAAAAGATAAGTTTATATTCAGGATCCTCGTCTTCGATAATTTCATACAAATGAGTATCATTCTTAATATAATGTCTCATTATATCGAAAAAATCGCCACCATTACTCTTGTCTTTAACAGAAGCAACCTCTTCATTTGTATCCTTATCAATGAGCTTTACAATTACATCGCCGGTTGCCATAACCCTGTATTCAGAATCCATACTGGACACTTCAGCAATCAGTCCACCGTACCAAGTATAATCACATCGTCCATCATAAATTGGCTGTTTCAACTTGATTTTTATGTCTCCTGGCGGAAGCTTTCTCTCGTTAAGTTTAAGTCGCATCACGATTTCCTGAATCCTGTTGAATCCTTCAAGGACTATTTCGCGTGTTTTAACCTTCATTTTTCTTCGCCTCCGCAATCAGCGTGGCTTTTAAGTCTTTAAGCCTTTCCACAATAGATGAAATACTTTCGGAATATGATCTGTACTCCCCATCACTCATACCGTATCTGTATACAGGTGATGCATAATCGCCACCGTATTCGTGATAGTTTTTAAACCTTGTCACGAAAATTACACGGTTGTTCGGAAGCAGTGCTTTATATATCTGAATATTCAGTTCAGGAATATCCATCCACACTCCCCAGCTCTCATAATCGTCAAGAAAATCACGGCGTTTAATACCGTTGCTCAGCTTGATTACATCTTCCTTTGTCAAAACTCTGACATTTTCTTTTTTTACATTCATTCTTAAAACCTCCTAAAATTAATTTTGTTTTGTTTTTGGTACCTGTGTGGATCTCCACAATCATAGGCATCCTCTCCTTCTTTAAAAATTTATATTAAAAGCAGTTTTCTGCTTTTAAGCAATAAAAAAAGCAGAAACAAATAACTCTGATTTGAGTTAATCATTTCTGCATATAT
>JAFWWX010000049.1 GCA_017517985.1 Clostridia bacterium
CGTGTCTGGGACATGGGCTGATAGCTCAGCAGGTTAGAGCACACGCCTGATAAGCGTGAGGTCGGTGGTTCGAGTCCACTTCAGCCCACCACACATATTCCCTAATAGCTCAGTCGGTAGAGCGCATGACTGTTAATCATGATGTCGTTGGTTCAAGTCCAACTTGGGGAGCCAAAAGAAGCGAATGATTTAGATGACATCTAAATTGTTCGCTTTTTTCAATGGTTTGAGGGCTTTTTGCAAAAATCAGTTTTGAAACAAAAGGGTAGATGCCAAGCGGTTTTGAACCAGACTTGAACCAACGACAGTAGGTTTTTAGAGGATATTTTAATAGTAAACAAGGACATCATAAAGACCAGACTTGAACTAGTGAATTTAATACAGATAAACGAAGGCGATAATTTCAGAAATGAAGTTATCGTCTTTTTTTATATCCAAAATTACAGGAAGGAGGAAACCAAATGAATGTAGAAAGATTTTTGATTCAGGTAAAGCAGAACCTGCCAGAACATGATGGTGTGACTACTTGGGTTGAAAATTCTGCATTAAATGTTGGATATGGCAAGTCAGAGAGTTTTGAGATCAGATATCCCGGAGGCATTTGTTATAATGCCGCAACTGAGAAGACCGATGAATTTTATAAATTGGTTGAAGAAGCTGATAAAGCTTTCAAAACGGTTAAGGAGTATATTGATCTGATGGATAATGCTCCAGAACTCAGTGCGAGAGATTTCAATATGCCATACAAGTTGCTTGCAGAATTTAATGGAGTTGTACTTGGCGGAATTGAGCATCGGTCAAATAATACCTTTGAGTTCACAACTTGGTCATACGCAAACAATTCTTTGTATCACGGTCATTATTTTACCGATTATGAAAAAGCAAAAGAAGATTTTGCAGTAAGATCAGGATTGCTTCAATCAACAAAGTTGTTTACAGACAAAGAAATGATGCAAATATATCGTTGTGCAGAAGACACATTAAACAACGGATATGAATTGTCGAGTGAACAGACTGAGGTGTTAGAGCAGGTGCAAGAGAAGATTAAGGAATCAGTTCCGAACTTCGATGAGAAGCTTCGGGTAGAGATTGATCAGGAATGCGAAGAAGACATGGGAATGTCAATGCAATAAATATGAAGGAGGAATAACACATGCAAGAAGGAACAAGAGTATTAGCAGTTGCGTTGTCTAATGAGGTGTTTGATAAATTAGATGACTTTGTAAAAGAGGCACAGGTAACCAAGAAGCAGTATGTTGCAGAACTTATTGAAAAGGATTTGGAACAGAAACTTCAGCAAAAGCAAGCACCGGTAAAAGAGATAGAGGTGCGACAGGCTCCTGACGGACAACAGATATGGGGCCGAGTCGAGGTTATAAATGCCTTGGACAAGTTTATGATTGAAAACGGCAGAATCCCTACTCAGAAAGAATTCAAAAATGAAAACGGACTTCCGTCATATAATGCAGCAGGGAGAGCATTAGAAGTTTCTCCGGCAGAATATATGAAGGAGCGTTTCGATGAAGTGATGGCAGAGCAACAGGAAGAAGCCGGAATGGGAATGAGTATGTAGGCGGTATGTTCTATTAAAGAATGTACCGCCTTTTTTTATTTTAAGAATAGGAGTGATGAACAAATGGTATCAAATGACTGCAAAGAAAAATGCAGAGATTTTGGAATGTTGGTAGAGAACATAATCTGCATGGCAGATTGCTATGAAGAACCAATTGAAAAGTTTAGAAAGAGTATGTTCTATAAACCGGAATTCGAAGACAAGGAAAAAATCATTCTTGATATGATTGATACAAGTAACAGAGTATCGGAAGAAATCAAACTTCTCTCAATAGAAGATTTGAAGAAACTTCAGGATGAATACGGAATCGAGTTAATTGGTTATACGGACATGCTTGCAACCGCACTTAGAAAAGAACCATATTCCAATAACGAAGTTAAGTACAAGTGCGATGCGATAATGTCGATTGTTCTTGATATGCTGCATCGGGAGTTAAGAGAAGATAGTGTATATCAAAGATTGGCAGAAGGAGTTGAACACGAAAATGTACAAGTTTAATTTTTATCACACCAGGCCTGAAAACTTCTTCCGTAACGACAAAGGAGAACAGACAAAAGGACTTGTCGGATATTTAAGAGGTGATTTCGGTAGAGATGGAAAGGAATTTCATCATACCTGGTTTAACAACAACGAAAAGTTGAACAATTCTAACTTCAAGGAAGATTTCGATAAGATAATGGAAACGCTGCGTGAAAGACTTCTGACGGACAGGGATTGGATGAGAAGTGTAGCATACAATCATCCTGATGCAAAGATCGTAAGCGAGAGTACATCATCATACGGGATGTTTGTTGAAACAGAAAGGTACGAGTATGATATACGAACCATTACTGAAGATGGCAATTATGACTTTTATATCTACTGCTACGATAAGAACTTCCAAGAACCTCAGTATCTAAACAGCAGACGTTTCAGAGATGAAGACGGAAAGTTGACTGAGCAAATGGATGATATCGCAAAGAAAACATTTGCTGAAGCTCGTAATTATTATATCAACGGTGACCGCTATGAAAGTAACGGAGATATATACACCTTCAAAGTAACAGATGAAAGTATGTTCTTTGAAGACAGATACGGTGGAAAAGTTTTAGCAAGGCCTGAAATATTGGGGTTATATCTGCCGGATGTTGCTACAGACGGAAGCATGTTTGCAAAAGTTCCTTTGAACCGAACTCTTGAGAACTTAACTCTTGGGGATCTGATACAGAGTGTTAAACTTTCATCTGTTCACTTGGTACATGACGAGGCTGAAATAGACCTCGCCACAGTTGAAGACTTATCCGATGCAATGCTTACAAGCGAAGGTAAAGGCGCGTGGTCGGATGTACTAAATGCAAAAGTAACTGAAATCTATAACGGTTACTACGGAATACAAATCCAGTGCAGTGGTGTTGATGAACAAAGACTTGCTGATTTTTCACAAGCTTTGGC
>JAFWWX010000050.1 GCA_017517985.1 Clostridia bacterium
AAAACTTTTAAAAATCAGAAAATAACCTTGAATGACGGTGATAAATTCACCTTTACCACCGAGGATATTATAGGTGATGAGACAAGAGTAGCCGTAAGCTATAAAAATCTCCCCAACGAACTTTCCGTTGGCGATACCATACTGCTTAACAACGGACTTCTTACATTTGAGGTTATAAATATTCAAGGCACAAATATCGAATGTACAGTTGTTATCGGTGGTGAGCTATCTGACCGTAAGAGTATGAGCTTCCCCGGCAAAGTGATGCATCAGGAATATCTTTCCGAGCAAGACAAAAAGGATATTGCCTTTGGAGTACAGAACGATGTTGATTACATCGCTTGTTCTTTTGTTTCAAAAAAGCAGGACCTTATTGATGTTCATAACTATCTGAAAGAGCTTAATGCCGATGATATTGAACTGATTGCCAAAATTGAAAACCAGTCCGGTTTTGACAATATTGAAGAAATCTGCGAAGAATGTGCCGGTATAATGATTGCCCGTGGCGATATGGGTGTTGAGATACCCTTTAAAATGCTTCCCGCCATTCAGAAGAAACTGATAACCAAGTGTCGCTTGCTTGGTAAAAGGGTTATTACAGCGACGGAAATGCTTGAATCAATGATTTCCAATCCAAGACCTACAAGAGCGGAAATATCTGATGTTGCAAATGCTGTTTATGACGGCACAAGTGCAATAATGCTCTCAGGTGAGACCGCCGCAGGTAAGTATCCCATCGAATCCGTCAAGACTATGGCAGAAATTGCGGAAACTACCGAGAGTAATATTCATTACAACAAACGTTTTCATAATGCTTCCTTTGAAATCAGAAATTCAGCCGATGCTGTTTCCCATTCCACCTGCGGAATGGCAATAGATCTGAATGCGAAGGCAATCGTCGCTTGCTCCCTTTCCGGCATGACCGCCCGTATGGTATCCCGTTTCCGTTCACCCGTTCCGATTCTCGGACTTACCACCGATGAGCGTACCTGGAGAAGACTTGCACTTTCCTGGGGTGTTATCCCCGCTATGTGTGAGCGTTTCAGCTCCACCGATGTACTGTTCTATACTGCAAAAAAAATTGCAGAACAGGAGTTGTCACTTAATAAGGGCGACAAGATTATTATAACCGGTGGCGATACTAGTGGCACATCCGGTAATACAAGCTTGATTAAAATAGAAAATATCTAAAGTATCTTATCAGAGGAAACAAACTCCCGAATTTCCGATAGTCACGGCATTTGGATAGTTAAACGAGTTACCTTAATTTAATATAAAACACAATGGCGACAGAAAAAATCCTGTCGCCATTTTGCTTTATATAACTTTTATACCATCAACTATAATTAAACAGTTCTTGCTTTTACACAAATCACTGTATCTTTTGTGTGTTATCAGAACAATCCGGTAATTCTTCCGTTTTCGTCGACATCAATCTTTTCTGCCGCGGGAACTTTGGGAAGTCCGGGCATTGTCATAATGTCGCCTGTGAGAACTACGATAAAGCCTGCACCGGCAGAAACCTTTACATTCTTTATTGTAACTGTAAAGTTTTCCGGAGCTCCGAGCTTCGTGGGGTCATCAGAGAAGCTGTACTGTGTCTTTGCAACGCATATCGGAAGCTTATCAAAACCAAGCTCTGTAAGCTGTGCTATCTGCTTTTTCGCAGAGGGGAGAACAGAAATACCATTTCCACCGTAAATCTTCTTGACAATAGCTTCAATTTTATCTTCAATTGTTCCTGTAAGCTCATAGGAGTATGTGAAATCACCCGGCTCTTCGCAAAGTCTTACAACTTCCTTCGCCATTTCCACACCGCCTTCGCCGCCCTTTGCCCATACATCGGAAAGTACAACATTAACGCCAAGCTCACGGCACTTATTTATAATAAGCTCAACCTCGGCATCTGTGTCTGTCGGGAACTTATTGACAGCTACAACAGAGGGAAGTTTATATACATTTTTAATATTGGAAACGTGACGAAGAAGATTGGGGATACCCTTTTCAAGAGCTTCAAGGTTTTCTGCACCAAGCTCTGTTTTCGGAACACCGCCGTGCATCTTGAGCGCTCTTACTGTTGCGACAACAACAACCGCAGAGGGAGTAAGACCTGCATATCTGCACTTAATGTCAAGGAATTTTTCAGCACCAAGGTCTGCGCCGAAGCCTGCTTCTGTTATTGCATAGTCGGCAACCTTCATAGCTGTCTTTGTGGCGATAACCGAGTTACAGCCGTGGGCAATATTTGCGAAAGGTCCACCGTGAACAAAGGCAGGAGTACCCTCAAGGGTCTGAACAAGGTTAGGCTTCAAGGCGTCCTTTAAAAGTGCTGTCATAGCACCCTGAGCCTTGATGTCACCGCAAGTTACGGGCTTATCGTCATAGGTATAGCCGACAATAATTCTTGCAAGTCTTTCCTTCAGGTCGGAAATGGAGTTTGCAAGGCAGAGAACCGCCATAATTTCAGAGGCAACGGTAATATCAAAGCCGTCTTCTCTGGGAGTTCCATTAATCTTACCGCCAAGTCCGTCAACAATATTACGAAGCTGTCTGTCGTTCATATCCACACAGCGTTTCCAGGTGATTTTGCGTACATCTATTCCAAGGCTGTTGCCCTGCTGAATATGATTATCAAGCATAGCAGCGAGAAGATTGTTCGCAGCACCTATTGCGTGGAAGTCACCTGTGAAGTGAAGATTTATATCCTCCATAGGAACAACCTGTGCATATCCGCCGCCTGCAGCACCGCCCTTTACACCAAAAACAGGACCAAGGGAAGGTTCACGAAGTGCAACTGCTACACTCTTTCCGATTTTGCGAAGTCCGTCAGCAAGACCGATTGTGGTTGTTGTCTTGCCCTCTCCTGCGGGAGTGGGAGTGATAGCTGTCACAAGAATCAGCTTTCCCTCTGCATTTTTACATTCATTAAGATATGAAAGGTCAATCTTTGCCTTATATTTACCGTACTGCTCGATATACTTGTCATCAACGCCTGCGCTCTTTGCTATTTCCGTTATAGGCTGCATTTTTGCTCTCTGGGCGATTTCAATATCTGAAAGATATGCCATTCTTGTTCTCCTTTATAAATAAAAGATTCCGTCAACACGGTTTTTGTCCGTATTTTTAAGTAGCAGACAAAAAACATTTACCTGTTAATTATATCACAAAGATAGGTTTGTGTCAAGAATAATTTTGACATATTATGTATTTACCACCTGCCTTATGGCATATGACAAGCGAACTTTGGAAAGTTGACATATTTGATGTTTTAACTACCGATTGCTGTGAAAAAATACTCCTGTAGGAATACTTTTGCGAAAAGTATCAAAAACGGAGTTGTTTAAAGGAGAAATTCCCCTTTAAACAACTCCCTGAAAAGTAAAGTTCCCGTTTAAACACTACCATTTTTAACGCTTTTCAGAAAAGCGTTGTCACCCAGTAAATCACACCGTACAGCACCGATGCAGATACTCCGTATACAATAACAGGTCCTGCTATTGCAAACATTCCGGAGCCGACTCCCTTTATAAGTCCCTCCGGCTTTCCGTCAATTGCACAGGCACACACGGAATTTGCAAAGCCGGTTATGGGGACAAGCGTTCCTGCACCTGCTTTTGATGCTATTTTTTCATATATACCAAATCCCGTAAGAATACAGGAGATAAGCACCATAGTTACAGGCACAAGTATTTTTACCGATTCCTTGCCCGCTCCCGCTTTTGAATAAATATCATTAATTGCTTGACCGATAACGCATATAATTCCACCAAACAAAAACGCCATGAGGCAGTCCTTGGGTAGATTTGATTTCGGTGCGTGCGCCTCGGCGAATTTTCTAAATGCTTCTTTTTCTCTTTCGGTAAACTTTCTTTTTGCCATTGCTGTTCCTTCCTGCCACATAGAGCTATCTATATATTTACACTATATTTATCTTTTGCTATTTACATTTCTGTCGATTAATGGTATAATATATATGCTATGGACTTATATATTACACTTGTCCGGAGGCTGAAATGGTCTTTTCAAGTTTGTTTTTTCTATACTTATTTTTACCCCTTAATTTAATATTATACTTTCTCGCTCCCAATATAACGCTGAAAAATGCGGTTCTTCTTTTGTTTTCGCTGTTTTTCTATGCCTGGGGCGAGCCGGTATTTATATTTATAATGTTGGGTACGGCACTGCTTGACTATCTTCATTCCAATTTCATACAAAGGCACAGAGGAACAACCGCCGCAAAGGTTTCAATGATTGTTGCTGTGGCAACAGATCTTTTGATTCTCGGCTCTTTCAAGTATCTCGGATTTTTTGTTGAAAACTTGAACGCACTGCCCTTTATTGAGCTTCCGGTACCAAATGTCGAGCTTCCGATTGGTATTTCCTTTTATACCTTTCAGACTCTTACATATGTTATTGATGTGTACCGAGGCAGAGTATCCGCACAGAAGAATTATTTCAAATATCTTCTTTACATAACCTCATACTTCCAGCTGGTCGCAGGTCCGATTGTAAGATATTCCTATTTCGAAAAGGCTCTTGATAACAGAAAGAGCACCCTTGACGGAATAACAAGCGGTATACAGCGGTTTGTTATGGGGCTTGCGAAAAAGGTTATAATTGCAAATAGCCTTGGCGAGATTGTATCACGGTATATGGAAAAGGGTGATATATCACAGCTTCCAACCCTTGCTGCCTGGATGGGAATGGTTGCATTTACGCTTCAGCTTTATTTTGACTTTTCCGGATATTCGGATATGGCAATAGGTCTTGGCAGGATATTCGGCTTTGAGTTTCCGGAAAACTTCAACTATCCGTACATATCAAAATCAGTTTCCGAGTTCTGGAGACGCTGGCATATGACTCTCGGCTCTTTCTTCCGTGATTATGTTTATATTCCCCTTGGCGGAAACAGAAAGAGAGTTTACTTTAATCTCTCGGTTGTGTGGCTTTTAACCGGTCTCTGGCACGGAGCAAGCTGGAATTTTGTTCTGTGGGGACTTTACAACGGTGTATTTATAATAATCGAAAGATTTTTAAAGAACAGAAAAACAACAGTGTCGGAGAATACATATTTAAAAAATGGCTCTGCCATAACAAATCTACTTCGTCACATATATCTTATCCTTTGCGTAAACTTCGGCTTTGTACTGTTTAAATTCACGGACACACAAAGACTTTTGCAGTATATAAAGGCACTTTTCGCATTCTCCCAAAGACCCCTTGTTTCAACTGACTTTATAGTCGATTTCTCCAACAACTTTATACTCTTTATCGTGGCAATACTGCTTTGTATGCCGATATACAGAAAACTTGAGCATCTGACGGCATTACTTGAAAAAAATTCTGCAACATCAGTTGCAGTAACCGGAATTATAAGAATTTTATTTGCAGCCTCGGTAATGATAATCAGCACAATGCTCCTTGTAGGTAACAGCTTTAACCCATTCTTATACTTTGCATTCTAAGATAATAATCAGACCATCATAATATACTTATTGAAAGGAAACACAAAAATGGCAAAGAGAAGCGGACTTGGAAAGGGACTTGACGCTCTTTTCGACGACAATATGATAAGTACTCCCGATGAAAGTGCAGGCGAGCTTTTAACAACAGTGAGAATTTCCGACATTGAGCCGGATAAGACACAGCCCAGAAAGGTATTTGAGCCGGAGGCTCTTTCCACACTTGCGGATTCAATTTCAAGACACGGTATTCTTCAGCCTATCGTGGTAAGACGCCCTGAGGGCGAGGATGATGCACAGGATGGCACTGTTGCGAAAATTCTTCGCGGAAAGTATAAAATTGTTGCCGGTGAACGCCGCTGGAGAGCCGCTAAAATGGCGGGGCTTACAGAAGTTCCGGTAATCGTAAAGTCCTTCACCGAAAAGGAAGCTGCAGCAATAATGCTTGTTGAAAATCTTCAGAGAGAGGATTTGAACCCGGTTGAACAGGCAATGGGTCTTTCAAGACTTATGCAGGAATTTGAGCTAACGCAGGAAGAAGCGGCACAGATTGTAGGTATATCCCGCCCTGCTCTATCAAACGCACTTCGTCTTCTCGGACTTCCCAAGGAAACATTGTCCCTGCTCGAAGACGGCTCCATTACCGCAGGTCACGCAAGAGCACTCTTAGGACTTGGCAAAGCTGAACTTATTGACAAATGCGCAAAGAATGTATTTGAAAAGGACCTTTCCGTAAGAGACACAGAAAGACTTGTAAAAATAACACTTCGTGATATTGAAGAAAAGACAGAAAACGAAAGCAAGAAGAACAGCAAAACAGAAAAGGCAAGTGCCGCATACCTCGGAAATATAGAAAGCAGTGCGACCTCCATTCTCGGAAGACGCGTTAAAATTGTAGGTAACGCAAAGAAGCCCGGCGAAGGCAGACTTGAATTGCACTACTACAATAACAAGGATCTGGAAGAGCTTCTGAAATCCATCTGCGGAGACAACGTTTTCCCGGAGGACTAATTAAAATTCGTAATTATTTGCAGGGAACAACTACAGAATTGTTCTGATAAACAGCAATCCGCAAATATAGCGAACAAAATAAAACACATTCAGGGATTTCTGAACAAGTCCGTAAAAAACGGACAATTGAAAAAAACAGCCTCCTATGGTAGAATTAAAATACTACCATAGGAGGTTTTTGTTATGCCAAGAGAATACCGTCACATAGAAGGATATGAAAAAGAAATCATACGTCTATGGC
>JAFWWX010000229.1 GCA_017517985.1 Clostridia bacterium
CCTTATCATAAAAAATAAGTTATCAAAAATAATGTTAAAATCCTTGAAGAAAAGGGAATTTTAATCATAAAATTTTTGATAACTTAATGTGTGTGGTTATCATTTTAAACCACATAACCGTTTTAAGAGATTTTCGTCATCTATCATATATCTTTCGGGATTTGTAATCTCTTTTAACGGACTATCTGTAGGTATAGATTTTTCAATCGCTTTTCGCTTGATTTCTGTATCAGCATGTGCATAAATAAGTGTTGTTTCTAAATTTGAATGGCCGAGCCATTGGGATATTAAAGTTAAATCAACACCATTTTGATACAGAATCATAGCACAAGAGTGTCTGAATAAATGTGGATGTACATTTTCAGGCACTTCAATACAGTTTTTTCGAGCCATAGTTCCATATTTGCTTACCAAACAGCGAATGTTTTGTTCGGTCATACGTTTTTGACGACCATTCCTAACGGAATAAAACAGGTACTGCTCGGAATAAATTCCCTCGTTAGAATGATATAGGTTGATGTAATTTTTTAGATGTTCAACCACATTTTCACGAAGAGGAACACTGCGGACTTTTTCACCTTTGCCGTGCAAAACAACTCTTGGATTTTGCCCAAATTGAATATCTCGCAGGCGAATATCTAAAAGTTCCTGCACTCTTGCACCGGTTTTGTATAGAAAAAGCATAATAAACATATCCCGTAAGCCTTTTTCTGTACTTGTATCTGGTTGTGATAGTAGTGATTTAATTGCATTTTCACTCATATGCTCAACCAATTTTTGTGGTTCTTTAGCTGCAGGAACTTTTTTGATTTCCTCCCAATGCACAATAGTAGTTAAATCTTCATTTGCAGCATAACTGTAAAATGCTTTTATGCAATGCAGACGTTGATTTCGTGTGCTTACACTACAATTTCGTTCATTTTCAAGATAGTCTAAAAAGTCCGAAATCGTATCACGATTGATCATTGAAAGAGAAATTTGGCTTAAGTGTACATTGTTTTTCTCTTTAACAAAATCCAATAATAGTTCTATCGCTTTTCGATATGAACGGACTGTATTGGGACTACATCTCCGTTCATTCGGAAGATATACTACAAAAAAGTTATGTATCAATTTGAAAAAAGGTGTTAATTTGTCCATATGTTCACCTCCGGGATAATTCTGTCCATTCTGTCCCAATCAACACCGGGGGAACTTAAAAGACGTTCAGGTAAAATATGTATGTAGTAAGCTGTATCATCAAGACGTTCGTGTCCCATATATGCTCGCAAATATGGTAACATTGCATACAGATTACGACCTTCGTCAATCCATTTATGAAGCACAGTTGAAGCAAAGCAATGTCTTAAATCATATGCTCTTAGGTGTGGCAACAAATGTGATTCGACATCAGGATTTGCTAAAGCCCAACATTTCCCGAAAATGTTTCTAAATGATTGTACACTGAAAGGTTGACCATCGGCTTTTACAAAAAAGAATTCGGTTGTTCCGACTGAAATGTTTCGTTTCAAGTCATATTCCTTCATAATATTTAACATTTCATCGGACATAACAACAATTCTTTCTTTACAGCGTTTGGTTTTGGTAATCAAAAGTTCACCTGTATTAAGGAAAACATTCTTTGTTTCCAACTTCCTACACTCATTAGGTCTCAAACCGCATGAATACATCAGCTTGAACATTGTCACAAGCGTATTGTTGATAAATGGCTCATTCTTGCGCTTAAAGTTCTCGGCTGCATTGAATAATGCTACCAACTCAGCTTTCGTAGGAACATATGGAACAAATTGCTTTGTACGTGGCACATATTCCATTGGTAATATATATGCACCATTACCGATATGTTTTGCAAATCCCCTAATGGCGCTTGCTTTGTTTTCAAATCCTTTTTTGCCTAATTCGATGTCGTGAGAAAACCAACCTCGAACCACATCTTTTGTTAGCAAATTTCTATCAGGGAAATAATTAAAACAAAAGGTATCAAAGTATTTCAAAACTTTTGCGTGTTCTTTTGAAAACCCAAGTGCTTCTCGGAAGTTCAGGTATTCAACAAGCTGATTTGCAAATCCACTCTTAAACTCATACATTATCACTCACCTCCGTTTGATTTACATATAAATCGTCAAAGGCGAGTGCACATTCTTTAAGGTGAACACTGTCTAATGAAATATATTGCTTTGTGGAACTAAGACCAGAATGTCCCAACACTTGTGCAACCGTAGTAATAGGAACTCCGGCAATAACCATATTTGTACCTAATGCCCTTCGTAAGCTGTGAAATGATGCTTTGGGCAGTCCCAATTTTGCACGATGTACATTAAATTGCAAATAAGGCATCGAGCGTCCCATTTTTGTATGCGGAGAGTGGCTACGCAGGAATACATAAGGCTCATCACTTGTTGGTCTGCCATATAATATGTAGTCTTGAATAGCCTCACCGACATCGACAGTAAGTGGTAGTGCCAATGATTTGCCGGTTTTTTCCTGAACAATCTTGATTTCACCATTTGCCCAATCAATGTCTGTCAATTCTAAATTAGTAATATCCACGGAACGCAATCCTGTTAATGTTGCTAATAATATGATGGCATAATCACGCTTGCCTATTGATTTGGAACGGTCGATACTGGTTAGTATAGCTGCAATTTCTTCTAAAGGAATTGGCTTTTTGATTTTTTTCTCAACTTGTACAGAAAAGGAAAAAATATCCTCAAATGTTTCTGAGGTTTCACCAATTTCATATAAATACAGAAATAGCTTTTTTAATTGTCTTTTAACAGTATCAAGACTACTTTTACTTAAGCGTTCAGCACAGTTAATAAGGTACTTGCGAACAATATCTTTATCGATTTGTTTTAAGGACATTATCTCATTAGAATGCAGCCAATTAAAGAAGGTCTTAGCAAATTTCCAAATATGATAGCATGTCTTTTGGCTCATGCCGTTATAGGACAAAAGGTTATCAAGCACAGACAAATAATAGTTTGATAGGTTACACTTGGTGTCACATCTTTTCAAAACGATTTTACCTGTGTCGTGATATTCAGTCAACAGCTCGGCTGATTTAACATAAAATCTATACCTACTTTTAGAAAATTCCGAATTTGCATATTGCTCTTTGGTTTTTTCTATAAATAAATTCATCAATTTTGGATTGTACTCTTGACATCCATATTGATGATGCAACTCAATAATTTTTGAAAATCCCGTTTTTCTTTCTGTAATGGAGCCTTGGGCATATCCATTTTCAGCAAAAAAATTCAATGTTTGAGTTGCAAGTGTTTCAACATTTGTTTGATACAAACAAATCACCGCCTTTGAAATTAGTCAGGAAATATCCTGCTATTACAATTATGACAGTAATTTGTGTATCGGACAAGTTTTTAATAAAAGTTATCATAAATTTTGTAACAATTATTGATGAATATATGCCCTTTTCAATAATTTTTTTATGATAACTATAATTTTTTGATAAGGGCGATTATCATAAATTTATGATAATCTTCCGAATCCGTAAAATTTACTTGTCCAATAATCAGTATCAATAGATGCATACTTTATTGGATCTCCGCAGTGTAACATCAAGCCATCTCCCACATAAATTCCTATATGAGTTACAGGCTCACTTGATACATAAGTTCTTGTAAAAAACACCAAATCTCCGGGCCTCGCTTCTGACCTTGAGATTGGTGCGCATTGATTGTATATGCCTTGTGCAGTTGTTCTTGGCAGGTTATATACTCCTGAATGTGTGTATGCCCAGCAGACAAAACCGGAGCAGTCAAATGATGTGGATGGCGAAGAACCACCCCATACATAAGGAAATCCTATGTATTTTTCTGCTTCCTGCATAAGCTGTGCAAAGGTTGCATCAGAATA